>DATACM010000195.1:0-4649 GCA_036259055.1 Acidimicrobiales bacterium
CCACGACCATGATCATCACCACGCCCGCCACCACGTGCACCAGATGCAGCCCGGCGAGCGCGTGGAAGAGGGCACCGTAGGCGTGCTTGCCCACCCCGAACCCCGCCCGGGTGATCCAGTACCACTCGCCGTTGGCGATCGCCAGCCCCAGGATCACCGCCAGGACGGCGGCGACGAAGGCGTTGCGCTGGTCGTTGCGCCGCACCGCGAACAGCATCCAGCCGACCGAGCAGGAGGCCATCGCCATTGTGATGGTGACCACCGTGGGGATGTAGGTGTTGAGGTGGACGCCGGACGGCGGCCAGAGCGGGGCACCCGCCTTGATCGTGAAGTAGGTGGCCAGGAGGGCGCCCAGGAGCATGGCCTCGGCGGCCAGGAGGAGGACGGTCGCCAGCACCGTCGTCCCCCGAGGCGGTGACCACGGCCGCGACGGCCCGGGATCGACGGCCTCGGGGGTCACCGGCGTGGCCGAGACGGGCGTCGCGACGGCCATCAGCCCGCCCCCTCCCCCGCCGCGGCGCTGCGAAGGTCGAGCAGCGGCGCCTCCGAGCGGATCTCGGGCAGGCGGTCGAAGTTGTGGCTGGGCGGCGGGGAGGACGTCGCCCACTCGAGGGTGTGGCCTTCCCACGGGTCGTCGTCCGCCCGCCGACCCTTGCGGGCGATGACGCTGACCAGGAGGTCGAGGGCGAGCAACGCCACGCCGAGGACGGTGACGACGGCCCCGACGGTGGCGACGAGGTTGGCGGGGCCGAAGTCGTCCCCGGAGTCGTAGGTGAAGAGGTGCACCCGCATGTTCTGGATGCCGAGGACGAACATGGGCAGGAAGGTGAGGTGCATGCCGCCGACGAGGAGCACGGCGGCGAGCTTCCCGCCTTTGTCGGACAGGTGGCGGCCCCAGAGCTTGGGCGCCCAGTAGGCAAGGGCGGCGACCACGCCCAGGGTGGCGGCGCCGAAGAAGAGCGTGTGCTGGGTGGCCACCTGCCAGTAGTTGCGGTGGCTGCTCGTGCCGGTGGTGAGGGCGGCGATCGCCCCGCCGCCGAGGCCCACCGCCAGCACGGTGACGAACCCGAGGGCGACGACCATGGGCAGGGCGCCCAGGGCTCGTGGAGACGTCTTCCGCTCGCGCCGACCGGTGAGCAGGGTGGCGAGCCAGTTCAGGACCAGGGACGCGACGGGGGCCAGGACGAGCAGGGCGCCGGCGCCGAAGAGGAGGCGGGCCCGGGACAGCCCGGGCGTCTCGCTCCCCCACCCGGCGAAGGCGAGCACGCCCACCGCCCCGATGGCGGCCGTCGCCCGCGGGTGGGAGAACAGGCGGCGGCGGGCGAAGGTGGCGACGATGTCGGACACCGCTCCCAGGGCCGGCAGCAGCAGCGCCCACAGGAGCGGGTAGGCGGCGAACCAGAACAGCCGGGGCCAGATGTTGGGGTTGCCCCCCAGCGAGCCGGTGAAGCCGCGGAAGATGTGCCCGCCGTAATGGCGGTCCATGAACAGCATGCCCAGGCCAGCGACCAGCACGGGAAGGGCGAGGAGGACGACGGCGCCGGCGACGAGCACCGACCACGAGAACAGCGGCGTGCGCCGCAGCGTGAGGCCCGGGGCCCGCAGCTTGACGACCGTGACGAGGAGGTTGGTGAACGCGAGGACCAGGGCCACGGCCACCACGCCCACCCCGAGGATCAACAGGTCGGGGCCGTTCCCCCGGAACGCCGGTCCCTCGGGGATCGGCGAGCTCAGCGACCAGCCGCTGACCACATCGCCACCCTTCACGAACGGCGACGTCGCCATCATCACGATCCCGGCCACCACCAGCCACAGGCAGAAGGCCTGGAGCCGCGGGAAGGCGAGGCGGGAGGCGCCGATCTGCAGCGGCACCACCGCGGTCGCCAGCCCCACCCACGCCGGCGCCAGGAACCCGAACACCGCGAGCGAACCGTGGATGGTGAACAGCTCGCCGTACGTGACGCGGCCCACGACATCCATGTCGGGCCCGCTGAGCTGCGCCCGCATGATGAGGGCGACCACGCCGGAGGCGACCAACGACAGGAGGGCGACCACCACGAAGACGGTGCCGATCACCTTGTGGTCGGTGGCCGGGGGCCAGGGCGTGGCGACCGGCGCCGGCTCCTCGGCGTCCGCCTCCTCGGGAGCTTCGGGCGCCTCGGGCGGCGTTTCCGTCACGGTCATCGCGGCGGACTCTATACAGGGGCCCGCGGTCCCATCGACTTGGCGACACCCCGGCCGGGAAGCACCATGGGCCCGTGACCAGCCCTTCGGAGGGAGCACCGGTCGCGGTGGCGCTGGTTGCGACCGCAGCGGCGTACCAGGTCGGGTGGCGGGCCCTGGGCGCCGGGGGCCGGGCGTCCCGGGCGACGCCGGCGTGGCGCCGGTGGGCCTTCTTGGCCGGGGTGGGGGTGGTGGCCATCGCCCTCCTGCCACCGGTGGCCACCGAGGCCCACGACCGGCTGTCCGTCCACATGGTCCAGCACCTCCTGCTCACGCTGATCGCCGCTCCCCTGCTGGTGGCGGGGCGGCCCGTGCTGGTGGCGGTCGCCGCCCTACCGGAGGGCCGCCGCCGCCGGCTGCTGCGGCTGGGCCGGCTCCCCGTCGTCGCCGTCCTCGGCCACCCCCTGGTGGCGTGGCTCCTGTTCGCCGCCGTCGGCTGGGTCGTCCACTTCTCGCCGCTGTTCGACCTGGCCCAGGCCAACCCGGTGGCCCACGCCGCCGAGCACGCCCTCTTCCTCGGGTCGGCGCTGCTCTTCTGGAGGCCGGTGCTCGGGACGGCCGTGCACGGCCGTCTCTCCCATCCCCTGCGGCTGCTCTACCTGGCCGTGGCCATGCCCCAGAACACGTTCCTGGCCCTGGCCATCTCCTCGTCCACCCGCCCGCTCTACGACCACTACGTGGAGGTGGCCCGGGCGTCGGGCTCCTCTCCACTCGACGACCAGCGCCTGGCCGGCGGGATCATGTGGGTGGGGGGCGACCTCACCCTGCTGGCGGCGGTGGTGGGGGTGGCGTGGGCGTGGGCCGTCCACGAGGAGCGGGTGACCCGCCGGCGAGAGCTGCTCGAAGACCTCAGCGAGGAAGCAGCTGGTCGACCGCCATCGCCCCGAACAGCAGGGTGACGTAGGTGATCGACCACCCGAACAGGCGCATGGCCCGCTCGGGCGTGCCCTGGCGGGCCAGTTGGGTGGCGTGCCAGGTGAAGACGCCGCCGAGCACGATCGCCGCCGCCAGGTAGACGTCGCCCATGTCGCCCACCGGCCAGAAGAGGATCGACACGCCCCAAAGGACCAGCGTGTAGAGCACGATGCGGCGGGCGGTGGCGGCGAACGACGTCACCACCGGGAGCATGGGGACGTCGGCGGCGGCGTAGTCGTCCCGGTACCGGATGGCCAGTGCCCAGAAGTGCGGCGGCGTCCAGTAGAAGATGATGGCGAACAGCACGAGCGGCGCCAGGCCCAGCGAGCCGGTGACCGCCGCCCATCCCACCAGCACGGGGACGGCCCCGGCGGCGCCGCCGATCACGATGTTCGACGGCGACGTGCGCTTGAGCCACAGCGTGTAGACGAAGACGTAGAAGAGGGTGGCGCCCACGGCCAGCACCGCGCTGAGCGGATTCACGAGCACCCACAGCTCGACCGCCGCCGCCACCTCGAGGGCGACGGCGAAGACGAGGGCGCTGGCGGGGCTGATCTCACCGGTGACCAGCGGCCGTCCCCGGGTGCGCTTCATGAGGCTGTCGATGTCGCGGTCGACGTACATGTTGATGGCGTTGGCGCCGGCGGCGGCGAGGGCGCCCCCGACGAGGGTGGCCAGAACGAGCCACCCCGAGGGCAGCCCGCGCTCGGCGACGATCATGGTGGGGACGGTCGTCACCAGGAGGAGCTCGATGATGCGGGGCTTGGTGAGCGCCAGGTAGGCCGCGGCCCGACTGCGACGCGCGATCACGGTGTCGGGGCCCATGCCGGCCCCGACGATACGGCCCATCCCGGAGTTGCTCAAAGTCGTCGCTGGGAGCGGGCCCAACCGGGGGCGGCGCGGAGCCACTCGCCGTAGCCGGGAGCGAACAGGGCCGGCATCCCGCCGGTGTGGAGGAAGACGACCCTGGCGTCGGTGGGGATGCGCCCGCTCCGGGCACCGGCGATGAGCCCGGCCATGGCCTTGCCCGTGTACACCGGATCGAGGAGGAGCCCCTCCAGGCGGGCGGCCAGCTGGAGCGCCTCCCGGCACTCGTCGGTCGGAGCGCCGTAGCCCGGGCCGAAGTGGTCGTGGTCGACGACGGCCTTCGGGAGGCCGGCGAGGCCCGGGCCGGGGTCGCCCCCCGGCTCGGGCAGGCCCGCCAGGCGGGCCACCTCGGCCGCCTTGGCCGGCACCTGGTCGTCCAGGTCGGGACGGGCGCCGACGTCGACGCCGTACACCGACCGGTGGTCGCCGAGGCCGGCGGCCAGGCCGGCGTGGGTGCCGCCGGAGCCGTCGGCCACCACCACCAGGTCGACGGCGGCGTCCTGCCGCCGCAGCTCGACGCCCGCCCGCACGTAGCCGAGGGCTCCCACCGCGCTGGCCCCGCCGATGGGGATGGCGTAGGGACGGCGGCCCTCGCCGGCCAGGCGCCGGGCGGTGTCGGCGATGGCCGCCTCGACCCCGTAGTA
>DATACM010000196.1:0-6395 GCA_036259055.1 Acidimicrobiales bacterium
CGCGCTCGCCCGCTTCAGAGCGGGGCTCGAGGATCGACGCCTCGCCGGAGCAGCCGGTGAGGAGCGCGAGCACGACGACGGCGGCGGTGGCGGCGGCAAGGCCCCAGCCGCGTCTCTCACCCCGCTCCGCCCGGGCCCCGGGGACGGCCCCCCAGGGTCGTCGATCCCCCAAAGGACCGATCACCGGGCGGAAGTCTTACCTCACGCGCCCCGACACGCCAAACGGCCCCCCGGTAGGGGGGGCCGTGGGTCGTGACGGCTGGAGACAGGAGGTGGCGCGCGCCGGTCAGCCGACGTAGGGATCGCGGCGCCCGAACCGGCGCCGGGCGCCGACCGGCTCGTCGACCACCTCGTCGGCGAGGACCGGGCGTCGCCCCCACCCTCCGCCGTTCAGGACGATGAGGCTCCACAGCAGGCCGATGGCGCCGGCGATCATGAGGATGACCCCCACGGTGTCGAGGTCCACGCCCGAGAGCGTCACCTGCACGGCGAACGTGAGTATGGCGCCAACGGCAATGAGGAAGACGCTGATTCCGATGCCCATTGTTCCTCCGGTGTGAGCGGTTCGCCCGGTGCATCTGCTGTACCCCTGGTACCGGAGCGGCTAACCACGTCGAGCGCGCCGTCGACCACGGGAAGCACCAGGCCTAGGAGCGGGCGAACGCCCCTTCGTCGGCGCCGTGTGGCTCACCCGGCTCGCCCCCGGCCCGCTCGGCCCGGCGGGCCAGGCGCTCGGCCTGGCGCCGGCCCACCTGTTCGATCCGGTCGATGGTGCGGTGGAGCTTCTCCCGGGCTCGCTCGGCCTCGGGTGACAGACCGTCCAGGTCGTCGACGCGCCAGTGCCGCAGCACCACCGGGCAGACGATGTGGTCGTGGTGGATGCTCAGGTTGTAGATGCCGGAGCGGGCGATGGCGACGGCGTGGGCGGTGAACCCGGGGATCCCGGTCCCCGGCATCTCGAAGCCGGTCACCTGGCGCTCGATAGCCGGCAGCATGGTGGAGGGGTCGACCTCCAGGGCGGCCGACGTGAGGTCGCGGTAGAACAGGTAGTGCAGGTTCTCGTCGGCCGCCACCCGCGCCATGACGTCGTAGCCCGCCTGGTCGGGCACCACCTTGCCCGTGTTGCGGTGGGAGATGCGGGTGGCCAGCTCCTGCAGGCAGAGGTAGACGAACATGTCGGGCACCGTCGGCGGCTGCGGCGTCTGGGCGCGCGTCACCTGCACCATGCGGTCACGCTCCAGAGCCCGCAGGTCGATGGCCCGGGTCACGGTCAGGTAGTCCCGGATCACCATGGCGTGCCGCATCTCCTCGGCGGTCCACCGGCGGCTCCACTCCCGGTACCCGTCGTGGGCCAGGACCCGGTCGATGGTCTGGAAGTAGTAGGGCAGGTTGTCCTCGGTGAGGAGGTTCACGACGAGGGCGCTGCGGACCGCGTCGGGCAGCGGGAACTCATGGGGGTCCCACTCGTAGCCGGGCTCGAAGTCACGGCCTCGGCTCCAGGGCACAAGCTCGTGGGGGAACCACTCCTTGGCGGCGGCGAGGTGGCGCTCGAGCAGCCCGTCGACCACCGGGCGCATTTCGCGAAGGAGGGAGAGCTCGTCCAAGGCCGGCCAGGTTACCGGCTGGACCCGGGCGGCATCACATCTGGCCGACCCCTCCGCCCCGGTGCGGAGGCGACCCCTCCCGTCCCCCGCCAGGCGGAGGGCGAAGATCACGAGCACGGCGGATGGCAGCGGAGGCGCCTCTCCTTACTCTGCGGACATGCGAACTCCGGAAGACCTGAACCGCACCCGACCCCGGTCCGCCCGCCGCGACGACCTGCTGACCGTGCTGTTCGCGGCGTGGTTGGTGATCGGCGTGTTCGTCGACGGCTGGGCCCACAACAACGACAAGCCCGAGTCCTTCTTCACGCCCTGGCACGGGCTGTTCTACTCAGGCTTCGCCGCGTGCGCCGCGTGGATGTGCTGGCAGGTGCTGCGCCACCAGCGGACGGGCGCACGGGGGCTCGCCGCCGTCCCCGTCGGTTACGGGCTGGGCCTGGTCGGTGTCGGGATCTTCGCCGTCGGCGGCGTGGGCGACCTGGTCTGGCACGAGATCTTCGGCATCGAGGTCGACCTGGAGGCGCTGCTGAGCCCCTCGCACCTGACGCTGTTCGCCGGAGGGCTGCTGGTCGTCACCAGCCCGCTGCGGGCCGCCTGGGCCGAACCGTCCTCGGCCTCGCCCACCTTCGGCCAGCTCTTTCCCGCCCTGCTCTCGGCCACCCTGACCGCCGCCCAGGTCGCCTTCTTCCTGATGCAGTACTCGCCCTGGCTCACCAGCGCCCACCAGCACGCTCCGTACATGGTCATCGGCGAACAGGTCGACCCGCGGTTCACCGACTGGCTCGTCGAGGAGGTCCAGCTGGAGGGGCTGGCCGCCATCCTGATCACCACGCTCGTGCTCATGGTCCCGGCGTTGCTCCTGCTCCGCCGCTGGCACCTGCCCTTCGGGAGCCTGACCCTGCTCTTCGGGTCGGTCGCGACCCTGTCGGCGGCCATCGAGTCGTTCGACACCGGGTCGACGTTCCTGGCCGGCGTGGTGGGCGGCCTGGCCGCCGACGTGTTGGTCCGCTGCCTCCGCCCCTCTCCCCAGCGTCCGGGCGCCGTGCGCCTGTTCGCCTTCGCCGCTCCGGTCGGTCTGTGGCTCTCGTTCTTCGCCCTGCTGGGCCTCGAGTTCGGCGTGGGCTGGTCGGTCGAGCTGTGGGCCGGCGCCACGGTGATGGCCGGGCTCGCCGCCGTGGGTGCCTCCTTCATCACCGCCCCGCCCCCGCTCCCCGACCCGGGCCTCGACTCGGCCGGGCCCCGGTACGGTGGGGGGCGTGCCCGGGTGCCCGCACGTCCTTGAGGTCCGAGACGACTGGGCGGCGCTCGCCGATCCGGTCTGCGAGGCCTGCCTCGCCGGGCTGCCCGGCTGGAACCGGTAGCAGGTCTCAGGCCCGGCGGGCCTCCAGCAGGGCGAACAGCGAGAGAGGCACGACCCGTTCGAGGCGGTAGCCGCCGGCGGCCAGCAGCTCCTCGAACTCGGGCTGCGACCGCTCCTTGCCGCCGAACATCACCAGCATCAGCAGATCGGCCACGTAGTCCACCGGGCTCGACTCCGGACCGAGGAGCCGCTCGACGAGCACGATGGTGCTTCCCGGCCGGCTCGCCCGGTGACAGCTGCGCAGGATGTTGGCGGCGTGCTCGTCGTCCCAGTCGTGGAGGATGTGCTTGAGCACGTAGAGATCGCCGCCCGCCGGGACCTCTTCGAAGAAGTCGCCGCTCCGGAGCTCCACCCGGTCGGCCAGGCCTCTCGCCTCGATGGTGGCTCGCGCCCCGTCGAGGACCTCGGGGAGGTCGAACAGGACACCCTCGGCCGAAGGGTTCGCCTCCAGCAGGCGGGCCAACACGACGCCCTGGCTGCCTCCCACGTCGACGATCCGCCGGTACGCCGACACGTCGAGGTGGTCCACGACCTCCTCGGCCACCACCTCCGACACGTTGGACATGGCGGCGGCGAACGCCGCCCCCTCCTCGGGGTTGTGGCGGTAGTACTCCCAGAGGTCCGTTCCCAGGACGCTCGGCGGAGCTGGCCGGCCCGTGCGCACCGTCTCGAGGAGCCGCTCGATCGAGCGCCAGTGGCCGGGGGCGGCCATGGCCACGGCCAGGTCCCGCAGGGACCGCCGGCCCGACCGCAGCCACTCGCCCAGCGGCGTCAGGGCGAAGACGTCATCGGCCCGCCGTTCGAGCAGGCCCAGGGCGGCGCACGCGCGGAGGAAGCGGAGGAGCACGTCAGGCGGGGCGCCGGTCAGCTGCGCCAGCTCGCGGCCGGAGCGCGGCCCGCCGGCCAGAGCGTCGACGATCCCGAGACGGACGGCCGAGGCGACGATCTGGGAGCTGAGGTGCCCGAAGATCAGCTGGCGGAGCCGGATCTCGGGCGCGGTCACGCCGCCGGTCGAGGGCTCAGGAGGCCTTCCGCCGCATGGCGGCGCGCTGCCTGGGCGTCGTGCCGGCCCAGATCCCCGGCATGTTCTCGTTGAGGGCGTAGGCGAGGCAGGGCTGGCGGGTGGGACAGCTCGAGCACACCGCCCGGGCGGCGTCGGCCGTCCCGCCCGGCTCGACGAAGAAGACCTCGGCGGGCATGCCCTTGCAGGCCGCGTCGGCCATCCAGGCCGGCCGCTGCAGGAGCTCGGCCAGCGACACGGCCAGCCGGTCGCCGGGCGCCATAAGGGCTTCGAGCTCGGGGCGGGTGAGCACCACTGTTGCCAGTGTTGCACATGTGACTCGTGTGGTTAAAGAAGACAGTGGCCATTTCCGGCCGGCTCTGGGTAGACGCCGCCCAAGCGGTTGCGCCCAGCGGCACGGTTCCACTCTGGCCGACGGATCATCTGGCGGCCACGCACGGTTGGTTGACGGTGCCGAAGCGGTTCCGCGACCACCGGTTGCTGCCACAGCCAGGGTTGTAGTCGCCGCCGTCGACGCCGTCCCAGTTGGCGTAGACGTCGCCCTCGCTGATCTCCCTGACGCGTCGGCGGTCCGAACCGTTGCCACGGCCCCGGTTGCCGGTGACATCCGTCTCGACCGTGCCCTCGGCCAGATGGACGCCATCGAGGAGGTTGTCGTTTACCACGTTGTTGCGGATGGTGTTTCCGTGCTCACCCGAGACGCCGCTGCCCGGCGTCGGGCCGGTGATCTCGATGCCGGCGGCGAAGTTCCCCGACGAGTCATTGCCCTCGATGACGTTGCCATAGGAGACGTGGATGAACGGCGGCCCAGAGTGGTGCAGCTGGATCCCCGACGACCGGTACGCCTCGGTGCCGTCGCCCGTGCTGTCGTGGACCCTGAGCCCCGTCTGGTAGATGCGGTTGCGGCGGACGAGGTTGAAGCCGTTGTTCGCGCCCTCTTCCATGTGGAAGCCGGTGATCAGGACGCCCGCCAAGCCGTTCCTCCTCATCAGGTTGCGCTCGACCACGTTGTGCTCGGCGCCCGGGCCCTCGATGCGCACGCCGACGTCCTGGGAGTGGCGGCCCCAAGCGTCGCAGCAGAAAGGCGGGGGGTCGGGGATGGGGCCATTGGCGGTCGACCCGCAGACCGTCCCCATGCCGTCAGGGGTCTCGTTCATGACGTCGTTGTCGCGGATGTCGTTGTTGACCACCCGGTTGTGGTTCGAGTCGAACACCAACGAGACGGCGGAGAAGGGCCCGTTGCCGTGTAGGAGGTTCTGCTCGATCACGTTGTCGTTGGAGTTGAACGCGGTGATGCCGTCGCCCAGATCGCAGTAAGGGCCCACATCGGGGACGATGTCCTCGGGCTGGGAGTCGCGCCCGGTGACGACGCGATAGTTGACGTTGTCCCGAGCGGTGACCCGGCGGATCGTGTTGCGCCCCCCGCCCATGATCGCGACGCCGGCGTCGAACCCCTCGACCGTGCCGCTGCGCACCGTCACGCCGGCGACCTGCCGGAGGACGATGCCGGCCTTGTCAGGCGCCACCCGGGCGTGTGGATCGCCGATGATCCTGTGCCCGTTGAGGTCCAGAGTGACGTTGTCGGCGCCGATCACCACGCCCTCAGCGGAGCAGGGCCCTACATCCCGCGAGAGCGTGGTCGACCGGGTGATCACCGCGCCGCAGCCGACCGCTTCGGCCGCCCCCGCGCCGACCGCGACGCTTCCCCACAGCAGCAGCGTCACGCATACGGCGACGGCCGCTGGCGCTGCCCGCCTGTTCCTTGTCCCCGCCACCCCACGTCCCCGCTTCCTCCGCCGAGGTCCGGTGGCGACTTCTACCACGCAGCCTCCGCCCGTCGGTAGGGGCCTGCGACACAGACCCTCCTCAGTCGGCGTAGGCCAGCTCCTCGTCGGCGCGCGGCGGCCCGGGGGCGTAGGCGCCGAAGGACGTCGAGCGCGGCTTGTAGACGTCGGTCGTCAGCGGTGCGGTCATCACCCGCGGCGGCGGCGTGCCCGGAGGCGGGCGGAACCACACGCAGCGGGTGTCCAGGCGCTCGCCGGTGGGATGGCTGTAGGTGGCGGTCAGGGTGAGCTCGTCTGGTGGGGCGGGGCGGCCCGAGCCGGTGAGGCGCCGTCCCCGGGCGTCGGTGAAGACCAACCCGTCGGGGTCGTCGGCGTCGCCGGAGATGTCGAGCAGGCCCCGGTGGTGGAGGCGGTGGTGACGGGAGCACAACGCCACCAGGTTGGGGGTGTCCGTCGGCCCGCCGTCTTCCCAGTGAAGCAGGTGGTGGACCTGCAGCCACCGGCGGCGGTCGCAGCCGGGGACCCGACAGCCCCCGTCGCGGTGCTCGATCGCCACCCTGGTGCGATCGGGGACGATGCGCTGCGTGCGCCCCACGCTGAGGGGCACGCCTCCATGGCGGAGGACGATG
>DATACM010000197.1:0-26432 GCA_036259055.1 Acidimicrobiales bacterium
CTCGACGCCGGCAGCGCCCAGCTCCTCCGCCGCCCGGTCGCCGTAGCGCCCGTCGGTCACGAAGTGGATCTCGTCGGGGAGGACGAGCAGCAGCGCGGCGCTGCCGGTGAACCCGGTGAGGTAGCGGATGTTGACCATCCGCGTGACGAGCACCGCCTGGCAGTCGGCCTCCTCGAAGCGGGCGCGGAGGCGCGGCACGCGCCCGGCGACGTCCATGGGTGTCACGCCAACAACCTTGCCACCGCGTGCACGGCTAGTTCGTAACCCAGCCCGCCGAAACCCGAGATGCAGCCGTCGGCCGCCGGCGTCACCACCGAGGTGTGCCGCCAGGGCTCGCGAGCGTAGGGGTTGGAGATGTGCAGCTCCACGACCGGTCCCTCGAAGGCGACCAGGGCGTCGTGCAGGGACCAGCCGTAGTGCGTGAGGGCGGCGGCGTTGACGACGATGGCGGCCGCACGCCCGCGGGCCGCGTGCACCGCCTCGACCAGGGCGCCCTCGTAGTTCGATTGGACGTGCTCGAGGCTGAGCCCCAGCCCCTCGGCCGTCGCCCGGGCCCGGGCCACGTGGTCGTCGAGGGTTTCGGAACCGTAGATCAGGGGCTCGCGCTCACCGAGGAGGTCGAGGTTGGGCCCGGAGAGGAGGAGCACCACGGGCGGGGTGACGGTCACCCCGCCGTCTCCGCCAGGGCCGCCTCGATGTCCTCCCGGCGCACGCCGGTCACCACCTCCGGTCCGCGGGGGCCGTCGAGGACGAAGGTGAACCCGGCCAGCGCCTTCTTGTCCCGGGCCATGAAGCGGAGCAGCTCCTCGCGGTCGGCCCCCCGGGGGACAGCGGTGGGCAGGCCGTAGCTCTCCACCACGGCCACGTGCTCGGCCACCCGCTCGTCGTCGATGCGCCCGAGGCGGCGGGCCAGGCGGGCGGCGAAGACGAGCCCGATCGCCACCGCCTCCCCGTGGCGGAGGTCGTAGTGCCCCGCCGTCTCCAGGGCGTGGGCGAGGGTGTGGCCGTAGTTGAGGACCGCTCGGCTCCGTGCGGGCGGCCGCCCGCCGGGCCGTACGGCCGACGGGTCCTCGCGCTCGTCGGCGGCCACGAAGGCGGCCTTGATGTCGACGCAGTGGGCCACCTTCTCGGCCAGCGGGAGGTCGGCCAGGTGGGCGGCGTCGGCGAGGAAGTGGTACTTGGCCATCTCCCCGAGACCGCTGCGGTACTCCTCGGGCGGCAGGGTCTCGAGCACCTCGGTGTCGCACAGCACCGCGGCCGGCTGCCAGAAGGCGCCGACCAGGTTCTTGCCCTCGGGCAGGTTGACGCCGGTCTTGCCGCCGATGGCGGCGTCGACCTGGGCGAGCAGGGTCGTGGCCACGTTGATCACCGCCACGCCCCGGTGGTAGAGGGCGGCGGCCAGCCCGGCGGTGTCGGTGACCACGCCGCCACCGAGGGCCACCACCACGTCGCCTCGGGTGAGGCCGAAGCGGCTGAACTGCCGGCACAGGTCCTCGACCGTCTCCAGGCACTTGGCCTCCTCTCCCTCGCCCATGAGCATGGTCCGCTGCTCGACCCCGGCGTCGACGGCGACGCCGACGCCCGCCTGGGTCACCACCGCCGCCCGCTGGGTACCGAGGGGCAGCACCTGCAGCAGGCGGTGGCGGGCGCCGGGCCCGACCAGGACGGGGTAGGACCGCTCCCCCAGCTGCACGGGCACGGAGATCAGCCCGCTGCCGGCGGCATACGGGTTGTCCGGCCTGCCGAAGGTCACCTTGGCGGCGGCCGCCTCGATGCGATCGACGACCTCGTCGGCGCTCAGGCCGTCCACGTCGACGACGACGTCGGCCAGCTCGGCGTAGAGGTCGCGGCGCTCGGCGGCCAGGCGGGCCAGCACCTCGGCCGGGCCGGGGTCGAGGAGGGGCCGGTGGTCCCCCTTCCGGACCCGCCGGGCCAGCGTGGCCGGGTCGGCCCGGAGCCACACGACCGTCCCCGCCTGACGGAGGCGGGCGCGGTTCTCGGGGTCGAGCACGGCACCTCCGGCGGCGGCCACGACCGTCGGCTCCTCGGCGGTCAGGGCCTCGGCCAGCGCCTCCGACTCCAGCCGCCGGAAGGCAGGCTCTCCCTCGGCGGCCCAGATCTGGGCCACCGTGCGGCCGGTGCGGCCCTCGATCTGGGCGTCGCTGTCCACGAACCGGCGGCCCAGGCGGGCGGCCAGCGCCCGGCCGACGGTGGTCTTGCCGGCGCCCATCATCCCGATCAGCACGACGTGGTTCGGCAGGGAGTCACAACCCCCGCAGGAAGGAGTCGCGGTTGCGGACGACCTCGTCGAGCGAGTCGCCGCCGAACTTGCGCAGTGCCTCGGACGCCAGCACCAGCGCCATCGCCGTCTCTGCCACCACACCCATGGCCGGCACCGCGGTGACGTCGGTGCGCTCCTTGAACGAGACCGCCTCCTCCTTGGTGACGGTGTCGACGGTCTTTAACACGGGACGGTTGAGCGTGGACAAGGGCTTCATGGCCACCCGGGCGACGACGAGGTCGCCGGTGGACATACCGCCCTCGATGCCCCCGGCGCGGGTCGTCTCCCGCCGGTACGAGGTCTCGCCGGCGTCCCACAGGATGGCGTCGTGGGCCTCGGAGCCCCGGCGGCCGGCGACGTCGAAGCCCTCGCCGAACTCGACCGCCTTGACCGCCGGGATGCTGGCGAACGCCTGGGCCAGGAGCCCGTCGAGCCGGCGGTCCCAGTGCACGTGACTTCCCAGCCCGACGGGGACGCCGTAGGCCACGACCTCGGCCACGCCGCCGAGGGAGTCGCCCACCTTGGCCGCCGCCTTGATCTCGGTGACCATCGCCTCCTCGCCTTCGGGGTCGAAGCAGCGGACGGGCGACTCGTCGACGGTGGCGAGGTCGCCCGGCGTCGGCCGCACCGAAGACTTGGTCGTCACCGGGCCGAGCTGCACGACGTGGGAGACGACGGCCACGTCGAGGCGGGCCAGCAGCGCCTTGGCCAGGGTGCCCGCCGCGACCCGGGCCGCTGTCTCCCGCGCCGACGCCCGCTCCAGGACGTCGCGCGCGTCGGTGAACCCGTACTTCTGCATGCCGGCCAGGTCGGCGTGTCCGGGGCGGGGACGGGTGAGGGGCTTCTCGGTGTGCCCGGGGGCGGGGTCCATCTCCTGCTCCCACTTGGGCCACTCGGAGTTGAGGATCTCGATTGCCACTGGGGAGCCGAGCGTCCGCCCGTGGCGGACCCCGCCGAGGATCGTCAGCTCGTCCTGCTCGAAGCGCATGCGTGGGCCTCGGCCGAACCCGAGGCGCCTCCGGGCCAGCTCGCCGGCGATCTCCTCGACCGTGATGGGGAGCCCGGCGGGCAGGCCCTCCACGACCACCACCAGGCCGCGCCCGTGGGACTCGCCGGCGGTGAGGAAGCGGAGCACCCCGTCAATCTAGGTGCCGAGCCACCAGTCGATCAGGGGGCGGCCGACGAGCACGGCGAGGGCGGCGCCGCCGGCTAGGAAGGGCCCGAAGGGGACCGCGTCCTTGCGGCTGCGGCCGGCCACGAGCACCAGGCCCAGGCCGACCACCGCTCCGAGGAGGAACCCGAGGAAGAGCCCGGCGACGACGTGGCTCAAGCTCAGCCAGCCCAACATCAGGCCGAGCACGAACGACAGGCGCACGTCGCCGAACCCCATGCCCGCCGGCGACACCAGGTGCACGAGGAGGAGGAGGGCCCACGCCGCCGCCCCGCCGACGAGGGCCCGCCCCAACCGCCCGACGTCGCCGTCGACGAGGGCGGCGAGGGCCAGCAGGGGCAGGCACAGGAGGATCGTCGGGTAGACGATGCGGTTCGGGATGATCTTGTGCTCGAAGTCGATGACACTGATCACGAGCAGGGAGGCGAAGAAGACGAGGTAGGCGGGGAGGGCGGCGTCGGCTCCGAAGCGCAGGGCGGCGGCGGCGAACAGGGCGGCGGTCGCCACCTCGACGAGGGGGTAGCGGGAGGAAACGGCCTCCGAGCACGACGGGCAGCGGCGGCCGCGCAGCAGCCAGGGCACGACTGGCAACCGGCGGGGGCGGTCGGTGACGTCGACGCAGGCCCGGCACGCCGTCCGCAAGGGAGTGACCCGGCGCTTCTGGGGCACCAGGTCGATGAGCAGGTTCAGGTACGTCCCGACGTACACCCCGACCACCGCGCACGCGGCGGCGCCGAGGACCCTCACCGATCGCCGGCGTCGCGGGCCAGGGCCGCCACCGCCGCCGCCGACAGCACGGGCAGCGGCGGGTCCTCGCCCGTCCACAGGCGGAAGGCACGGGCCGCCTGGTGGACGAGCATGCCCAGGCCGTTGACCGCCGTGGCCCCTCGAGCGCGGGCCAGCTCCAGGAACCGGGTCAGCGGTGGGTGGTAGATCAGGTCGACGACGAGCTGGCCGGGCCCCAGGTGGGCGGGGTCCAACGGCAGTCCCTCCTCCTCGGGCGGAGCGGAGAGGCCCATGCCCACGGGCGTGGCGTTGATCACCACGTCGGCGCCGGCGGCGTCGCCGGGCGACCCCACCCGACCGACCGGCCTCGCCAGGGCCGCCGCCGTCTCGGCCCGGTCGGGGTTGCGGTTGACCACCACCACCTCCGCTGCCCCCGCCTCGGCGAGGGCCCGGATCACTGCCCGCGCCGCCCCCCCCGCCCCGACGACCAGGCAGCGGCGCCCCTCGGGCTCGAAGCCCTCGTCGGACCGCAGGGCGTCGACCAGCCCCGACCCGTCGGTGTTGTCGCCCTCCAGCACGCCGCGGGCCCGGCGAACCACGGTGTTGACCGCGCCCACGGCCTGGGCCGCCGGTGTGAGGCGGTCGACGCCGGCGGCCACGTCGGCCTTGTGGGGCATGGTGACGGACAGCCCTTGCAGGCCGAGAACCCGCACACCCGCCAGGGCGGCCAGGGCCTCGCCCGCCGGCACCTCGAAGGCGACGAACGCCCAGTCGAGCCCGAGGGCCCGGAAGGCGGCGTTGTGCATCGCGGGGGAGACGGAGTGGCGGACGGGGTCCCCCACGACGGCGGCCAGCCGGGTGTGCGCGCCCGGCACCCACTGGCTGCGTCCACGCGCGCCGAGACGAGCGTGGGCCTGCTCCTCGATCACAAAAGGCCCTTGGCCCGGGCGTCGGCCACCAGGCGGGCGTGCTCCTCGGCGGTGGCGGCGAAGGCGTGCTTGCCGTTGGCGTCGGCCAGGACGTAGTAGAGGAACGGCGATGGCGGCGGGTCGAGCACCGCGCCGAGGACGTCACGGCCGGGGCTGGCGATGGGGCCGGGCGGCAGGCCGGGGATCTTGTAGGTGTTGTACGGCGAGGCGATCTCCAGGTCGGAGAACAGCAGCCGCTCCTTCTGCTTGCCCAGGGCGTACTGCACCGTGGCGTCGACCTGCAGAGGCATGCCCCGCGCCAGCCGGTTGTAGATCACCCGGGCGATCGGTGCCCGGTCTTCCGGCACGCGCGCCTCCCGTTCGACCAGCGACGCCACGACGACGACCTGGTACGGCGTCAGGTTCAGGCGGGTCGCCGCCGCCTGCAGCCCGATGCGGTTGGCGTGGTCGTCGAAGGCGTTCACCATCCGGGCGAGGATCTTGACCTCGTCGTCCTCGGGATCGACGAAGTAGGTCTCGGGGAGGACCAGACCCTCGAGGTTGGTCGACGCCGCCGGCTGCAGCTGCGACCGCACGGTCCCGTTCTGGGCGGCGGCGAGGAACCGCTCGGGCGACCGGCCCGGGAGCTCGCCGACCTTGGCCGCCACCTCCTTGAGGGTCAGCCCCTCGGGGATCGTCAGGCGCTGGATCCTGACCTCCGCCCCCCGCTCCAACGCCTCGAGCACGACGCCCATGTCCTCGTTGCGGCGCAGGGTGAACTCACCCGCCTTTATCGAGTCCGCCCCCTTGAAGCGGGCGTAGTAGGTGAACACGGTCGCGTTCTTGATGACGCCCTGCCGCTGCAGGGCCTTGGCGATGTCGGAGGTGGACATGCCCTCGCGAACGGTCACCTGGACCTCCCGGCCGGGCGCGCCCGACGGGTTGATCTGTGCCTTGATCCAGCCCACGGCGATGCCGCCGGCGACGAGCAGGGCGAGGAGCGAGCCCAGGATGACGAAGGGCCACCGCCGGCCTCCGTCGAGCCCGTCCTGGTCCTCGCCCAGGCCGAAGGACGTGTCGAGGGCCATCAGCCGGCGCCCGATCGGCGGCCGTCGAGCCACGACTGCAGCACGACGGCGGCGGCGGCGGCGTCGACCGGGCGCTTCCGGCGGGCGCGTCCGCTTCCCATGGACGGCGGGCGGCTGGCGGTCACGGTGCTGAGGCGCTCGTCGTGCAGGTGCAGCGGCACGTCGACGAGAGCGGCCAACGCCCGGGCCTCCGCCTCCGCCCAGCGGGCGGCCGGACCGGCGGTGCCGTCGAGCGACAGCGGCAGCCCCACGACCACGGCCTCGGCCCCGAGGTCGGCGACCAGCGCGGCCAACGCCGCCCGGTCGGCGTCGTCGTCCCCGCTCCGCTGGAGGACGGTGTGGGCCGTCGCCACCCGCCCCCCGCCGTCGCTGACCGCCACCCCGATGCGCTTCGTGCCCAGGTCGACGCCCACGACCCTCACGCCCGCTCGGCCCGGGAACCGGCCTCGCCGGCGGCGGCGACGGCCTTGCGAACCTGTTCGAGGGCCTCGTCGAGGCGAGAGGGGTCCCGCCCGCCGGCCACCGCCCGCTCGGGGTTGCGGCCGACCCCGCCCCCCACCGTACGGGCGGCTTCTGTGAGCAGGTCGGAGGCCACCAGGCCGCTGTCCTTCCTCACGAGCGCGACCAGGGCCACGCCGCCGCCCGGAGGGGCGGCGGCGAGGACGACCCCTCGCACGCCAGGCTGGTCGCGCACGGCGGCGGCGACCGTCTCCAGGTCCTTGCGGTCGGTGCCGTCGGGCAGGCGGCTCACCACCACGCCGTCGACGGCTGCGGCCGCCATGGCCTCGGCCTGGGCCCCAGCCTGGGCCCGCCGAAGGGCGGCGAGCTGCTCGGCGAGGGAGCGGTTCTCGTCGAGCACCCGCTCGACCCGCTCGGGCACCTCGGGTGGCGCGACCCGCAGCAGCGTGGCCGTGCGCCCGAGGATGTTCTCCTCGTGGCGGATGCGCTCGAGGCTGCCCGTGCCGGTGACCGCCTCGATCCGCCGCAGGTTGGCGCCGATCGACCCCTCGGAGACGATCTTGATCGGCCCGATCGTCCCCAGGGCGGGCACGTGGGTGCCGCCGCACAGCTCGACCGACTTGCTGCCCGCCTCGACCACCCGGACCACGTCGCCGTACTTCTCGCCGAAGAAGGCGATGGCCCCGACCCGCTCGGCCTCGGGGCGGGTCGTCTCGTAGGCGCGCACCGGCTCGTTGGCCAGCACCCGGCTGTTGGCGATGTCCTCGATCCGGACCAGCTCCTCGGGGGTGAGCGGCTCGTAGTGGCTGAAGTCGAAGCGGAGGCGGTCCGGCGCGACCAGCGACCCGGCCTGCTTCACGTGGGGGCCGAGCACCTCGCGCAGCACGCCGTGCAGGATGTGGGTGCCGGTGTGGTTGCGCTTGATGGCCTCCCGCCGCTCGGCGTCGACCGCGGCCCGGGCCTCCTGGCCGGCGGTCACCCGGCCGCTCACCAACCGGGCGGTGTGGCGGTGGAGCCCCGGCACCGCCGAAGTGGTGTCGAGCACTTCCAGCTCACCCGTCTCGGTCGTGATGGTGCCGGTGTCGCCCACCTGCCCCCCGGCCTCGGCGTAGAACGGCGTGCGGTCGAGGAAGACCTCGACGGTGCCGCCGGGGCCCTCGCCGTCGAGGACCGCCAGCACCCGGGCCGTGCTCTCGGTCTCGACGTAGCCGGTGAACTCGGTAAGGCCGAACTGCTCGACCAGCTCGCGGTAGGCGGCCAGGCGGGCGGCGTCCATGCCGGCGGCGCCGGCGCCCGCCGCCTCCCGGGCCCGTCGCCGCTGCGCCTCCATCTCGGCGGTGAACCCGTCGACGTCGACGTCGACGCCCCGCTCGGCGGCCAGCTCGAGGGTGAGCTCGAGCGGGAAGCCGAAGGTGTCGTGGAGCCGGAAGGCCACGTCGCCGGCCAGCCGCCCGCCCCGGGCGGCGACCTCGGTCAGCTCGGTGTCGAGGATCGCCGAGCCGGAGCGCAACGTCTGGCGGAAGCGCTCCTCCTCCCGGGCCACAACCCCGGCCACGAAGTCGCGGTCCTCGGCCAGCTTGGGGTAGGCGCCGCCCATGACCTCGACGGTGGCGTCGACGAGGGCAGGCGTCACCGGCTGGTCCACACCCAGCCCGAAGGCGTGGCGGACGGCGCGACGGATGATGCGCCGGAGCACGTAGCCGCGGTCCTCGTTGGAGGGGAACACGCCGTCGCTCACGAGGAAGCTCATCGAGCGGGCGTGGTCGGCGAGTATCCGGAGGCTCACGTCTATGTCGGGGTCGGCGCCGTACCGCCGGCCGGTGGTGGCGGCGGCGGCGTCGACGATCGGCCGGAGGACGTCGGTGTCGAAGGCGGAGTCCACGCCCTGCAGCACGGTGAGGCAGCGCTCGAGGCCGGCGCCGGTGTCGATGATGCGCATGGGCAGGCCGACGAGCGACCCGTCGGGCTGGCGGTCGTACTGCATGAACACGAGGTTCCAGATCTCCCGGAACCGGGCGGCTGCCCCGTGGGCCGGTCCACCTCCCTCGCCGAACTCCTCCCCCTTGTCGAAGTAGATCTCCGAGCAGGGCCCGCACGGGCCCGTCTCGCCCATCTCCCAGAAGTTGTCGTCGGTCATGCGCTGGAGGCGCTCGGCGGGCAGCCCGACGGCGTCCAGCCAGATCTGGGCCCCCTCGTCGTCGGTCTCGTGCACGGTGACCCACATGCGGTCGGGGTCGATGCCGCACACCTCGGTGAGCAGCTCCCACGCGTAGGGGATGGCCTGCTCCTTGAAGTAGTCGCCGAAGCTGAAGTTGCCGAGCATCTCGAAGAAGGTGAGGTGCCCCCAGGTGACGCCGATGTTGGCGATGTCGTCGTGCTTCCCCCGGATGCGCACGCACTTCTGCACGGTCGTCACGCGGGGCGACGGAGGAGCCTCCTCGCCGAGGATGTAGGGCAGGAACTGGTTCATCCCCGCGTTGGTGAACAGCGGGGCGGCGGGGTGGTGGGGGATGAGCCCGGACGACGGCAGCGGGACGTGGCCCCGCTCGGTGAAGAAGCCGGTGAAGGCGCGGCGAAGCTCGTCGGCGGTCATGATCTGACCCCAGCCTACCGACCCGGCCCGGCTACCCCTCCAGTCGCGCGCCCAGCTCGGCGCGGAGCTCGGCCTCCGTACGGCGGGCGGCGTCGCGCCCCTCGGCCAGCGCCTTCTCGACCTGGGTGCGGAGGCTCTGCAGGGCCGACGACACCTCCTCGGCGATGTGCTCGGGCATGTACCGCTCCACCGTCTCCCGGATGGCGCGGTAGAGCCAGAACGACGTGGCGAACCCGATCGTCATCCCCACCGTCAGCCAGAAGAGGCGCTTGAGCACGGCGGCCTCAGGCCCGCTCTCGCAGGGTGCGGAACGCCCGGGCGCCGCCGTTGGCCAGGGCCAGCAGCTTGATCACGGGCGTGGCGAAGACCCGGTACGCCAGCTTGGTGCCCGAGTCCACCGTGCCCGAGATGGAGTCGGCGTGCTCGAGGACGGTCTCCACCTGGTCGAGCCGGCCGCTGGCCTCCCGCACGGCGGTGTGCACGTCGGCGAGGAGGGGGATCGTCTCGCGGCGGAGGTCCTCCACCGCGTGCCGCACGGCGGTCATGGTGCGGATGACCGAGCCGAGCATGAACAGCAGGCCGACGACGAGGATGCCGGCGGCCACCGCCGCCACGACCGCCGCCACCTCGCCGGGGCTCACGGTGTCTCTCCCCGTCGCATGCGCTCGGCGACCTCCTGTTCCGAGCCGTGCTGGGAGGGCTCGTAGTACACCCGGCCCGCCACCTCGGGCGGGCGGTACTGCTGGGGGACCCAACCGCGGGGGTCGTCATGAGGATACTCGTAGCCCACCCCGTGACCGAGGGACCGGGCCGATCGGTAGGACGCGTCCCGGAGGTGGGCGGGCACCGCCCCGACCGGGCGCTGGCGGACGTCCTCCTGGGCGCGCCGCAGGCCGGCGTAGACGCGGTTGGACTTCGGTGCGGTGGCCAGGTGGACCACCGCCTGGGCCAGGTTGAGCTGGGCCTCGGGAAGTCCCACGAACTCGACCGCCCGGGCGGCGGCGTCGGCCACCACCAGGCTCATGGGGTCGGCCATCCCGACATCCTCGGACGCGAGGATCACCAGGCGGCGGGCGATGAAGCGGGCGTCCTCGCCCGCCTCGAGCATGCGGGCCAGCCAGTACAGGCCGGCGTCGGGGTCGGACCCGCGCACGCTCTTGATGAAGGCCGAGATGACGTCGTAGTGCTCGTCCCGCTCGTAGCGCAGGGCCCGGGCGGAGAGGGCGGCCTCGGCGTCGGCCAGGGTGACGGCCGGGGGCGTTCCCCGACCGGCAGCCAGGGCGACCGCCACCTCCAGGGCGTTGAGCGCGACCCGCCCGTCGCCGTCGGACCGGTCGACCAGGTGGTCGAGAGCCTCCTGCTCGGCCGTCGCCCCCTCGACCTCGAGGCCCCTGTGGAGGAGCGTGTGGACCGCCGCGGCGCTGAGCGGCTCCAGACGGAAGAGGGTCGAGCGGGACAGCAGCGGGGCGTTGACCTCGAAGTAGGGGTTCTCGGTGGTCGCCCCGATGAGGACGAGGAGGCCCTCCTCCACCCACGGGAGGAGCACGTCCTGCTGGGCCCGGTTGAAGCGGTGGACCTCGTCGAGGAAGAGGATCGTCCCCCTGCCCTGCTCGGCCAGGTTGCGCCGGGCCCGCACGCCGACCTCGCGGACGTCCTTCACCCCGGCGCTCACCGCCGAGAGGGTCTCGAAGGCCTTGGCCGTGACCCCGGCGATCAGACGGGCCAGCGTGGTCTTCCCGGTGCCCGGAGGCCCCCACAGGATCACCGACGACAGCCGGTCGGCCTCGATGAGGCTGCGCAGCGGGCGCCCGGGGCCGAGCAGGTGCTCCTGTCCGACCATGTCCTCGAGGCGCTCGGGCCGCATCCGGGCGGCCAGCGGCGCCTGGCGGCTCAGGCGGTCCTGGAGCGCCGCCCCGAACAGGTCGTCGCCGGGCGGGGTCACTCCCTTGGCAGGACGCGGAGGCCCAGGTCGGCCAGGTGGCCGGGGTCGAGGGGTCCGGGGGCGGAGGTGAGGGGGTCGACGCCCGACTGCGTCTTGGGGAAGGCGATGACCTCGCGGATGTTCTCCTCCCCCGCCAGCAGCGCGACCAGGCGGTCGACGCCGAAGGCGAAACCGGCGTGGGGCGGGGCGCCGTGACGGAAGGCGTCGAGCAGGAAGCCGAAGCGGGCGCGGGCCTCGTCGGCCTTGATCCCGAGGAAGTCGAAGATGCGCTGCTGCACGTCGGAGCGGTGGATCCGGACGCTGCCCGATCCCAGCTCCCACCCGTTGAGCACGAGGTCGTAGGCCTGGGAGCGCACCGACAGCGGGTCGGCGTCGAGGCGGTCGAGGTCGTCGGGGTGGGGCATGGTGAACGGGTGGTGGGCGGGCACCGGCCGGCCTTCCGCGTCGACCCCCTCGAACAGCGGGAAGTCGGTGATCCACACCAGGTGGAGACCGCCCTCGGCGACCGACGGCCGTCCCGTCTCCAGGCGCAGGACGCCCAGCGCCCGGTTGACCACGGGCCGCTCGCCGGCCACCAGCAGGAGGAGGTCGCCGGCCACCGCGTCGAGGGCTCGAACCAGTGCCGCGCGCTCGTCGTCGGAGAGGAACTTGGCGACGGGCGAGTCGAGGGCACCGCCCTCCACCACGCGCATCCACACCAGTCCCGCCGCCCCTGCCTGCTTGGCCCGGTCGGTGAGGCGGTCGAGGGCCGCCCTCGTCGCCTCCCCACCCCCGGGGACGCGGACCCCCTTCACCGCCGCCGGCGGCTGGAAGGCCCGGAAGGCGGTGGCCGCGAAGATGGGCGAGAGCTCGATGAGCTCCATCCCGAAGCGGGTGTCGGGCTTGTCGGTCCCGTAGCGCTCCTGGGCCTCGTCCCAGGTCATGCGGGGGATGCGGCCGCTGGGGGCGTCGGACCGCTCGGCCAGACCGGACTCGGCGGCGGCGGCGACGCCCGCCGTCACCACCCGGGAGACCATGGTGATCACGTCCTCGGCGCCGACGAACGACGCCTCCACGTCGACCTGGGTGAACTCGAACTGGCGGTCGGCCCGCAGGTCCTCGTCCCGCAGGCAGCGGGCCAGCTGGTAGTAGCGGTCGGTGCCACCCACCATGAGCAGCTGCTTGAACAGCTGGGGGCTTTGGGGCAGGGCGTAGAAGTTCCCTGGTTGGAGCCGGGACGGCACGACGAAGTCGCGAGCGCCCTCGGGCGTGGACGCGATCAGGAGCGGGGTCTCGACCTCCACGAACCCCTGCTCGTCGAGCGAGCGACGCATGGCGGCGTTGACGACCGCCCGGAGGCGGAGGTGGCGCTGCATGACCGGCCTGCGCAGGTCGAGGTACCGGTGGCGCAGGCGCACGACCTCGTCGGCGTCGATGCGGTCGGAGATGGGGAACGGTGGGGGCTCGGCGGTGGCGAGGATCTGGACCTGGCAGTCGCCCACCTCCACCTCGCCTGTGGCCAGGGCGGGGTTGACGGTCCCCTCGGGGCGGACGCGGACCTTGCCCGTCACCCGCAGCACGTACTCGGACCGCAGCTCGTGGGCGCCGTCGACCACGCACTGCACGATCCCGGTGTGGTCGCGGAGGTCCACGAAGGCGAGGTGCTCCCCGTGCTCCCGTCGCCGGTCGACCCACCCGCACAGGGTCACCTCGCCACCGGCGTGCTCGGGCCGCAGCTCGCCACACCAGTGGGTGCGCATGCCGAGGGGCTCGCCCCCGAGGTGGTCGTTCACGCCAGGCGCTTGCGCACGTGGTCGACGACGTCGCCCCGCCCGACCACCTCCTGGTCGCCGGTGGACAGGTCGCGAACCGTCACCGTGCCCTGGGCCGCCTCCCGCTCGCCCACGACCAACGCGAGCACCGCGCCCGACCGGTCGGCCGCCTTGAACTGGGCCTTCATCGACCGGTCGTCGAAGGCCCGGTCGCACGCCACCCCACCGGCGCGCAGCTCGGCGGTGAGAAGCAGGGCCTGGGTGCCGCCGGTGGCATCGACCACGAACACGTCGACGGCCCTGGTCGGTGCCGGGAACACGCCTTCGGCGTCGCAGGTGAGCAGCAGCCGTTCGATGCCCAAGCCGAACCCGATCCCCGGGGTGGGTGGGCCTCCCAGGTCCTCGGCCAGCCGGTCGTAGCGGCCGCCGCCGCCAACGCCGTTCTGGGCCGTCTCGAGGGCGGCGGCCACCAGCTCGAAGGCGGTACGGGTGTAGTAGTCCAGTCCCCGAACGAGCCGGGGCTCGAGGCGCCAGGGCACACCCAGCGCGTCGAGGCCCTGGCGCACGCGGGCGAAGTGGGCGCGGCACGGCTCGCACAGGTGGTCGACCATGCGAGGCGCGTCCGCGGTGGCGGTCCGGCACGCCTCTCGCTTGCAGTCGAGCACCCGCAGCGGGTTCTCGGCCAGACGGGCCCGGTGGTCGTCGCAGAGCTGATCGCGGCGCCCCTCGAGGAAGCGGCCGAGGGCGTCGAGGTAGCCGGGCCGGCACACGGCGTCGCCGAGGGAGTTGAGGAGCAGCTCGACCCGCTGCAGCCCCAGGTCGGCGATCACCGACCACGCCAGGGCGACCACCTCCACGTCGAGGTCGGGGTCCTCGGTGCCCAAGACCTCCACGCCCAGCTGGTGATGCTGGCGGTAGCGGCCGGCCTGGGCGTGCTCGTAGCGGAAGCTGGGAGCGGCGTACCACGCCTTGAACGGCAGGGGCGGCCGGTGCTGCACCCACGCCCGCACGACCGGCGCCGTCCCCTCGGGGCGCAGGGCGAGATGCCGGCCCGCCTTGTCCTCGAAGTCGTACATCTCCTTGCGGACCACATCGGTCGACTCGCCCACCCGCTGGAAGACGCCGACGTCCTCGAACATGGGGCTGACCGCCAGGCCGTAGCCGGCCCGCCCGACGATCGTCGCGAAGCGCGCCACCAGCTCCTGCCACCGAGCCGACTCGGGAGGGAGGACGTCGTGGGTGCCGGGCGGCGATCGGAACTCGGGCACCCCCGGGAGGGTACTCGGGTGCATGCCCAGCACTCGCTCCTCGGGCCGAGCTGCCCCTCCCTTCGGGCCTCTTCAATCCATCGGGAGGCCTATTGTCTTGGTGAGAGGGTGCAGGGGTAGGCCGTGTGAGGAGACCGCCACCGAAGCGGCCTGAGCCTTCGGAGTCGCTCACTGCTGGTCAGGGCGGGCGCCGGGCCCGCCGACAGCACTTTGCTGTCGTGGGAGTCGCTGTTCTCTCGGTGCTCGCCAGTCCGCTCCTGGCTGTGTACGAGCTCGTCGCCGGGGCGGCGCTCGTGGTTGTCGGAGCAACGGGGAGAAGGTCTCCAGCGCACCGCGGACTTCCCTTCGGCCTCGCGCTGTTGGCCGGTCCGACCGCGTACTTGGGCGCCTGGCTGTCAGTTCAGCTCTTCGGGTAACCCGCCTTACGGGCTCGGCTCCCCCGCTCCGGTGGCCAGAGCTTTGCCCGGCGCTCGGCTGTTGCCGGGCAGCACGCGGAAGGCGTCGTACACGGAGTCGATGCGCCTGATCGTCGCCAGCACCGACTCCAGCTGGGACGGGTCGGCCAGCTCGAGGTCGAAGCGCAGGCGGGCCACCCGGTCGGAGCCGGTGTGGGTGAACGACGAGACGATGTTCACGTGGTTGTCGGAGAGCACGGTGGTGACGTCGCGCAGCAGCTTGGCCCGGTCGAGGGCCTCGACCTCGACGGTGGCCATGAACATCCCGCCCCCGTGCTGGTCCCACTCCACCTCGATGGCCCGCTCGCTCATCGTCTGGGCGAGGGCGGCGGCGTTGGCGCAGTCGGCCCGGTGGACCGAGACCCCCCGCCCGGTGGTGACGAACCCGACGATCTCGTCCCCGGGCACGGGATGGCAGCACCGCGACAGCCGCACCAGCACGTCGTCGAGGCCCTCCACGTGCACCCCGGGCTCCTCCCGCCGGGACGGACGGAGGGGCCGGCGGGCGGTGGTCGGCAGCTGCTCCTCCTGCACGCCGCCGCGCAGCTCCCGGGCGACCCGCTGGGCGATCGACTGGGCGGAGACGTGGTTCTCGCCGATGGCCGCGTGCAGGGCGTCGAGGTCGGCGTAGTTCATGCTCTGGGCGACGGTCGTCAGCAGGCCCGACGCCGCCACCTTCTGCACGGGCAGGCCCTCCCGCCGCATGGCGCGGAGCAGCTCGTCGTGCCCGTTGGCGATGGCCTCGTCGCGCCGTGACCGGCTGAACCAGTGGCGGATCTTGTTACGGGCCCGCGGGGTCACGACGATCTTCAGCCAGTCCCGCGACGGCCCTGCCCCCTCCACCTTGGACGTGAACACCTCGACGGTGTCCCCCGACTGCAGCCGGGTGTCGAGCGGCACCAGACGACCGCTCACCCGGGCGCCGATGCAGCGGTGGCCGACCTCGGTGTGGATGGCGTACGCGAAGTCGATCGGCGTGGCGCCGACCGGCAACGTGACGACGTCGCCCTTGGGGGTGAAGACGAAGACCTCGTCCTGCTCGAGGTCGACCCGCAGCGTCTCCATGAACTCCTGGGGGTCGTCAGTGTCCTCCTGCCAGTCGACGATGCGGCGGATCCATGCCACCTCGCTCCTTGGCGACCCCTCCTTGTACCCCCAGTGGGCGGCGATGCCGTACTCGGCCCGCTGGTGCATCTCCCGGGTGCGGATCTGCACCTCCAGCGGCTTCCCTTCGGGACCGACGACGGTCGTGTGGAGCGACTGGTAGAGGTTGAACTTGGGGATGGCGATGTAGTCCTTGAACCGCCCCTGCACCGGCTTCCACGTGGCGTGGATCGTGCCCAGGGCGGCGTAGCAGTCCTTGACGCTCCCCACGACCACACGGATGCCCACCAGGTCATAGATGTCGTCGAACGACCGCCCCTTGACGACCATCTTCTCGTAGATGCTCCAGTTGTGCTTCGGCCGTCCGGTGACCTCGGCGTCGATGCGCAGCTCGGCCAGGCGGGCGGTGACCATGTCGATGACCTCGGCGAGGTAGCGCTCCCGCTCGGGCGCCCGGGTCGACACCATCTGCTCGATCTCGGCGTAGCGCTTGGGGTAGAGGGTCGCGAAGGCGAGGTCCTCCAGCTGCCACTGGATCCCGGCCACCCCCAGGCGGTGGGCCAGCGGGGCGTAGATGTCGAGGGTCTCCTGGGCGATGCGCTGCTGCTTGTCCTGGGGCAGGGCGGCGAGGGTGCGCATGTTGTGCAGGCGGTCGGCCAGCTTGATCAGCAGGACGCGGATGTCCTTGGCCATGGCCACGAGCATCTTGCGCATGCTCGCCGCCTGCTGGGCCTCTCGGGAGTCGAAGCGCACCCGGTCGAGCTTGGTGACGCCGTCGACGATCGACGCCACCTCGTGGCCGAAGTCAGCGATCACCTGGTCGAGGGTGACCCCCGTGTCCTCCACCGCGTCGTGCAGCAGGGCGGCGGCCAGGGTGACGTCGTCGAGGCCCAGGTCGGCAAGGATGTGCGCCACCGCCACGGGATGCTGGATGTACGGGTCGCCCGAGACGCGCACCTGGTCGCTATGGGCCTCGGCCGCCACCTCGTACGCCTTGCGGATGAGGGCGACCGGCGCACGGGGATGGCGCGCCCGGTACGCGCCGAGCACGTCGGCCAGCGGGTCGACGGCGGCCGGCGAGGACGACGTGAGGGTGCGCCGCCAGGGCAGGACACGGTCGACGGCGGGCACGTCGCTCCCCTACTCGTAGTGCACCAGGGAGACGGCTTCTCGACCGTCGAGACGCCGCCGCCCGTCGAGGAAGTCGAGCTCGATCACGAAGGCCAGCCCGACCACCGTCGCCCCCAGCCTCTCCACCAGACGGGCGGCCGCCGCCGCCGTGCCCCCTGTCGCCACCACGTCGTCGACCACCAGCACCTGCTCGCCCGGCTCGAGGGCGTCGCCGTGGATCTCCAAGAGGTCGGTGCCGTACTCGAGCTCGTACTCCTCGGCCTCGATGCGGCTGGGCAGCTTGCCCGCCTTGCGGATGGGGACGAAGCCGGCGGACAGCCGGTACGCGACGGGGGCGGCGAGGATGAAGCCCCGCGCCTCGATGCCGAGGACCTTGTCGACGCGCCGGCCGGTCCAGTGGTCGGCGAGAGCCTCGACCGTCGTGCGGAACGCGGTGGGATCGGCAAGGAGCGGCGTGATGTCGCGGAAGACGATGCCAGGCTTGGGGAAGTCGGGGATGTCCCTTATGTGGTCCTTCAGCCAGGCCGCGTCTCCCATCCCCAGCAAAGCTACCGCGGGGAGGAGGGCTTCCCCCAGCCACTGCCGCCGTCCCTCAGCGCTTCTTGCCCTTCTTCCGCGGCCGGGGCGGGGGCCGCTGGCCAGAGTGCGGACGCGACCCGCCACCGGGGCGGGGACCTGACACGACGCGGTCGTCGCCGGCGCCCACTCGCGCCTTGGTCTTGGCACCGGTGGGCTGGCGCGCCGCCGTCCTCCGCTCGGTGGCATCCTCCCCGTCGTCGTCGGCCGCGCCGAGGCTGGCGGCCGCCGCCGCCGGGGTGAGGATCCCGGTCCCCCCCCGGGAGGACACCTTCTGGCGGATGGCGCGGTACCGAGCCTCCCGCTCCTTGAGCATGGCGAGGATCGGCGACGCGATGTAGATCGACGAGTAGGCCCCGGTTAGCAGGCCGACGAGCAGGGCCAGCCCGAAGTCCTTGAGCGAGGTGGCGCCCAGGACGACGGAGCCGATGAGGAGCACCGAGAGGATGGGCAGGATGGCCACCAGGGAGGTGTTGAGCGACCGCATCAGCACCTGGTTCATCGACAGGTTCACGATGCCCGAGTAGGTCGTGCGCCCCGACGCCGACATCGCTTTGGCGTTCTCCTGCACCTTGTCGAACACGACGACGGTGTCGTAGAGGGAGTAGCCGAGGATGGTGAGGAAGGCCACGACGGTGGCCGGCGTGACCTCGAACCGCGACAGCGAGTACACCCCGACGGTGACGAAGATGTCGTGCACGACCGCGGAAAGGGCGGCCACCGCCATCTTCCACTCGAAGCGCAGCGAGATGTAGATCGCGATGATGACGAAGAAGACGATGAGGGCGGTGCGGGCCTTGTCGGTGACCGCCTTACCCCAGGACGGCCCGACGTCGTTGACGCTCACCTGCCCCACGTCGAGCTTGGCCAGCTCGGCCAACCGCTCCGTCACCCTGGCCTGGTCCTCGGGCGACTGGTGGCCCGCCTGCACGCGCAAGGTGCCGTCGTCGGCGGTCTGGATCTTGGCGTCGGCCAGGCCGAGGGGGCGTAGGGCGTCGCGGGCCTCGGCGACCGAGACGCCTCGGGCCGGGAGCTGCCAGGAGATGCCGCCCCGGAACTCGATGCCGTAGTTGAGGCCCTGGGTGAGCAGCGAGATCACGCCCACCGCGATCACCAGGCCGGACAGGGCGAACCAGATCCGGCGCCGGCCGACGAAGTCGAAGGCGGTCTCGCCGTGGTACAGGCGGTGGCGCAGGGACGGGCGGCCGGTGCGCTCGTTCTCGCTCATGTGCCGCCTGCCGGTGCTGCGGCCAGGCCCCGAGCGACCCCCACCCAGCGCGCCTCGGTGAAGAAGCGGCTGCGCCCGAGGAGGATCACCATGGGACGGGTGAAGAAGTAGGCGATTATGACGTCGAGAAGGGTGGACAGGCCCAGGAAGAAGGCGAAGCCGCGCACCGACCCGACGGAGAGCACGTAGAGCACGATGGCGCCGATGAACGACGCCGCGTCCGCCGCAAGGATCGTGCGGTAGGCCCGCTTGAAGCCGCGGTCCACGGACGAGCGGATGGTCTTGCCCGAGCGGATCTCGTCCTTGAGCCGCTCGAAGTAGACGACGTAGGAGTCGACCGTGACGCCCACCGACACGATGATGCCGACGGCGCCGGGCAGGGTGAGGGCCAGCCCGCTGGTGTTCCCGAGCAGCGTGACCAGCGAGTACATCAAGGCGGCGGTCACGCCCAGGCCCAGCCACACGACGATGCCGAGGGCCCGGTAGTACAGGACCATGTACAGCGCCACCAGCCCGAGGCCGACGATGCCGGCGGCGATCCCGGCCCGCAGCGAGTCCTTGCCCAGGCTGGCGGACACCGTCTGGACGGTCTGGCGCTCGAGCTGCACGGGCAGCGAGCCGTAGCGGAGCACCAGGGCCAGGTCCTTGGCCTCCCGCTCGCTGAAGTCACCGGTGATCTGGCCGCTGCCCGGGAAGTCGGTGGTCTCCAGGCTGGGCGCCGACTTGACCACGCCGTCGAGGTCGATGGCGATCCGCCCGCCCTGGCCCACCTTGCGGGCCATGGCGTTCCACTGGCTGGTGCCCTCGGACGTGAGGTTGAACGTGACCCCCCAGGCGCCGGTGGTCTGGTTGATCTCCGCCCGCGCCGAGGAGATGGCCTGCCCCTTCACCTCGGCCGGCCCGAGCTGGTAACGGGCGATGACGTTGCCGCTGCTGTCCTTCTCCGGCAGGACGACGGTTGCCTTCTCGTCGTTCTGCTCGGGCGGGGTGGTCGGCAGCTGGGCGGCCGGGACAGTCGTCGTGGGAGCCGCCCCATCGGGCGGCGCGCTTGTCGGCGAGGCCTCGGGCGACGCCGGGAGCTGCTGGATCACCGGCCGGAAGAACAGCTGGGCTGTCTGTCCCACGATCTGCAGGGCCCGGTCGGTGTTCCTGACGCCGGGCAGCTGCACGATGATGGAGTCCCCCTGGCGGCTGATGTCGGGTTCGGCCACCCCGAGGCCGTCGACCCGGCTGCGGATGATCTCGATGGCTTGGTCGAGCACGCCGGACGAGACGTCCGTCTTGGGCTCGAGCACCACCGAGGCCCCGCCCTGGAGGTCGAGGCCCAGCTGGGGCGACTCGCCCGACGCCACCGTGGCGGCGAGGGCGCCGAAGGCCAGGAGGAGGATGCCGACCAGGCACACGATCGTGGAGCGGCGGATCACGCCCGCTCCTGATCGTCGCCCGGCGTCTCCTCGACCTCCGTCTCGTCGTCCTCGTCGGCGGCGATGGGCTCGCTCACCCGCTGGGCGATGGCCCCCTTGAGGACCCGGACGATGACGCCAGGGGCGATCTCCAGCCACACGGTGCCCTCGTCGACGGCGGTGACCGTGCCGTGGATGCCCCCGGCGGTGATGACCTCGTCCTCCGGCTGGAGCGACGCGGCCATCTGCTGCGCCTCGCGCAGGCGCCGCTGCTGGGGCCGGATGAGCAGCACGTACAGCAGGAGGAACGGGAAGAGAAGGACGAGGATCTCCATGAGACGGGTGCCGCTCGGGGCGAGTCGAGATTAGCGCAGGGCCGGTCTCGCCCAGCAGGCGCGCCGGCGCCGATCAGGGCCCGAAAAGGCCGGGATCGGCCGGGCCGGGGCGGGCCACGCCGAGATGGTCCCAGGCCGCCGGCGTCGCCACCCGGCCGCGGGTCGTCCGCATGAGCAGGCCCTCCTGGAGCAGGAACGGCTCGTACACGTCCTCCACCGTCTCGGGTGCCTCCCCCACGCTGATGGCGAGGGTGGACAGGCCCACCGGTCCGCCTGCGAACCGCTCGCACACCGCCGCCAGGATCGCCCGGTCGACCTTGTCGAGGCCCCGCTCGTCCACCTCGAACAGGGCCAGGCCGTCCTGGGCGGAGGCGCGGGTGACCGTCCCGTCGCCGCGGACCTGGGCGTAGTCGCGCACCCGTCGCAGCAGGCGGTTGGCGATGCGGGGCGTGCCCCGCGCCCGCCGGGCGATCTCGTGCGCCCCTGCCGGGTCGAGGGCGACGCCGAGGATGGCGGCGGCCCGGGAGACGATGGCCTCCAGCTCGTCGACGTCGTAGTAGTCGAGGCGGGCCACGAAGCCGAACCGGTCGCGCAAGGGACCGGTGATGAGGCCGGTGCGGGTGGTGGCCCCGACCAGTGTGAAACGGGGCAGGTCGAGGCGGATCGAGCGGGCGGAGGGGCCCTTCCCGAGAAGGATGTCGAGCTGGAAGTCCTCCATGGCCGGGTAGAGGACCTCCTCCACCACCCGAGGCAGGCGGTGGATCTCGTCGATGAACAGGACGTCGCCGTCGTCGAGGTTGGTGAGGACCGAGGCCAGGTCGCCCGCCCGCTCGAGGGCGGGCCCTGACGTGACCCGCAGGGCGACGCCCATCTCGTGGGCGACGATCGCCGCCAGCGTGGTCTTGCCCAGGCCGGGCGGGCCGGCGAGCAGCAGGTGGTCGACCGCCTCCCCCCGGCGGCGGGCGGCCTCGAGCAGGATCTCCAGGTGCTGGCGCAGGCGGGCCTGCCCGACGAAGTCGGCCAGGCGGCGGGGCCGTAGGGTCAGCTCCTCCTGCTGGTCCTCGTCGGTGGCCGCCGGCACCAGGAGCTCGTTGCGCATCGCGTCGCCTCGGCCCTCGCCTCAGCGCCCGGCCGCCAGGAGCCGGAGGGCGGCGCGCAAGAGGTCGTGGATCTCGCCGTCGGCCGGGAGCTCACGCAGCACGGGACGCACCTGGTCGGCGTCGTAGCCCAGGGCCACCAACGCCTCGCGCACGTCGGCGTGCACCGAGCCGGCGCCGTGGCCGTTGGCACCGGTGACGGCGACTGCGACCGCCACCTCCTCGGCCGCCGGGTCGAGGCGCGACTTGAGCTCGATCAGCAGGCGGGCGGCCGTCTTGCGCCCCACTCCGGGCACCAGGGTCAGGGCGTCGAGGTCGCCGTCGTCGAGCACCCGGCGCAGGTCGGCAGGGCGGTGGACGGAGAGGATGGCGAGGGCGAGGGACGGGCCCACGCCATGGGCGCCGATCAGGGCCTCGAAGCACTCCCGCTCGTCACGGGTGGCGAAGCCGAAGAGGGTCAGGGCGTCTTCGCGGACGTGGAGGTGCGTGTGCAGGACGACGGTGCCGCCCGGCTCGCCCAGGGCGGCGAGGGTCGCAGGCGCCACGGTTGCCCGGTAGCCGACGCCCCCCACCTCGACCACCACCTCGCCCCGGGGCGACCGGTCGACGAGCGTGCCCCGCAGCGATCCGATCATCGCCTCGGCCCGGCCACCCGGGCGGCCAGCGGCGCGGCGGCCAGGTGGCAGAGGGCGAGCGCCAGGGCGTCGGCGGCGTCGGCCGGCCGGGGTGGCTCGGGTAGCCCCAGGAGGGACGTGACCATGCGCTGCACCTGGTCCTTGGAGGCGGCGCCGTACCCGGCGACGGCCTGCTTCACCTCGTTGGGCGTGTACTGCACGACGTCCCAGCCCGCCTGGGTGGCGGCGGCCAGTACCAGCCCGCTGGCCTGGCCGACCGACATCGCGGTGCGGGCGTTGACCTGGAAGAAGAGCCGTTCGACGGCCACCACCGGCCGCCGGCCGTCCACGTCGTCGGTCGGGGCCGCCTCCGCCCGGAGGTCGGACAGCAGCGCGCGCAGCTCCCGGTCGAGTGAGGCCAACCGCTCGGGCAGGGGGTCGGACGGCGGCGTGGCGATGACGCCGACGGCCACCGCCCGGGTGCGGCCCCCGCGGCGCGCAAGGGCGCCGTAGCCGCACCGGGACACCCCCGGGTCGATTCCGAGCACGAACATCCGTTCGGAAGCGTACCGCAGCCCGGCACGCGAAGCGGGGATGGTCCGGATCAGGCCTCGACGGCGTGCAGCACCTCGTCGGGGACGTCGAAGTTGGCGTACACCGCCTGCACGTCGTCGTGGTCCTCCAAGAGGTCGATGAGGCGCAGGACCTTCCGTGCGTCGGCCTCGGACTCGAGATGGACCGTGAGCGTCGGGATCAGGCTGAGGTCGGCCGACTCCACGATGATCCCTGCCGCCTCGAGGCCGGCGCGCACACGCGTCAGCTCGCTCGGCTCGGTGGTCACCTGCCAGGTGTCGCCCTGGTCCTCCATGTCCTCCGCCCCCGCCTCCAAGGCGGCGAGCATGAACTCGTCGTCGTCGTCGGTCTTGCGGGCCACGATCACGCCCTTGCGCTGGAACTGCCACGCCACCGCGCCCGGCTCGGCGGTGGAGCCGCCGTTCTTGGAGAAGATGGCCCGCACCTCGGCTCCGGTGCGGTTGCGGTTGTCGGTGAGGCACTCGACGAAGACGGCGACGCCGCAGGGCGCGTAGCCCTCGTAGGTGACCGCCTCGTAGCGCACGCCGTCCAGCTCGCCGGTGCCCCGCTTGATGGCTCGGTCGATCGTGTCGAGGGGGACGGACGCGTCGCGGGCCTTCTGGAACATCGTGCGCAGGGTGGCGTTCGACTCCGGGTCGCCCCCTCCCTCCCGCGCCGCCACCTCGACCTGGCGGATGAGCTTGGCGAAGAGCTTCCCCCGGGCCTTGTCCACCGCGCCCTTGCGGTGCTTGATCGTCGCCCACTTCGAATGACCGGACATCGGCTGGCTCCTTTCAGGCGGCCGCGAGGAAGAGCTGGTGCAGGCGCAGGTCGTCGGAGAGCTCGGGGTGGAACGCCGCCACCACCACCGGGCCCTGGCGGCAGAGCACGGGCCGGGGCCGGCCCTCAGGGCCGTCGACGGTGGCCAGCACCTCGACGTCGTCCCCCACCCGCTCGACGACGGGAGCGCGGATGAAGGTGGCGGGGAATCCGCCCCCCGGGAGGCCGGCGACCTCCAGGTCGGTCTCGAAGGAGTCCACCTGGCGGCCGAAGGCGTTACGGCGCACGGCCACGTCGACCCTCCGGAACGTCCGCTGATCGGGCCGCCCGTCGAGGACGTCGGAGGCGAGGAGGATCATCCCCGCGCAGGTGCCGAAGGCGGGGATGCCGTCGGCCAGCCGCTCGGCCACCGGGTCGAACAGCCCCGAGGTGTCGAGCAGGCGGGAGATCGTCGTCGACTCTCCGCCCGGGATGACGAGGGCGTCCACGCCGGCCAGGTCCTCGGGCTTGCGGACGTCGACGGGGTGGGCGCCGAGGGCGGCCAGCGCCTCAGCGTGACGAGCCGACGCCCCCTGCAGGGCGAGGATGCCGACCTTCAGCCCACTCACCTGGAGGCACCGCCCGCACCGGTCCTACCATCCCCGCTCGGCCAGGCGCACGGCGACCGTTCCTGCCTCCTCACCCCGCATGGGCTGGCCGAGACCGCGGCTGACCTTGGCGACGATCCCTGCGTCGTTGAAGTGGGCGGTGGCCTCGACGATGGCCTTGGCCGTGGCCTCGGGGTCGGCGCTCTTGAAGATGCCGGAGCCCACGAAGACCGCCTCCGCTCCCAGCTGCATGACGAGGGCGGCGTCGGCGGGAGTGGCGATGCCCCCGGCGCAGAACAGCGGCACGGGCAGGTGGCCGGCGTCGGCCACCTCGTTCACCAGCGACACCGGCGACTGCAGCTGCTTGGCCCAGTGGTAGCGCTCGGCCGGGTCGGCCTGGGTGAGGGCCCTGATGTCGCCGACGATCGCGCGAAGGTGGCGCACCGCCTCCTTGACGTCGCCGGTGCCCGCCTCGCCCTTGGAGCGGATCATGGCCGCCCCCTCGGAGATGCGACGGAGCGCCTCACCCAGGTTGGTGGCCCCGCACACGAAGGGCACGGTGAACGCCCACTTGTCGATGTGGTGGGCCTCGTCCGCCGGGGTCAGCACCTCGCTCTCGTCGACGAAGTCGACGCCCAGTGCCTCGAGCACCTGCGCCTCGGCGAAGTGGCCGATGCGGGCCTTGGCCATCACCGGGATGGTGACCGCCGCCTTGATGCCCTCGATCATGGCCGGGTCGCTCATGCGGGCGACGCCGCCGTCGCGCCGGATGTCGGCGGGCACCCGTTCGAGGGCCATCACCGCGACCGCCCCGGCGGACTCGGCCAGGCGGGCCTGCTCGGGCGTGACCACGTCCATGATGACGCCGCCCTTGAGCATCTCGGCCAGGCCGCGCTTCACCCGGTCGGTGCCGGTCGTGCGCCCTGCGTCCACGCCGGCCATGCTACCGGCGGGCCGCCGGTGCCGGGCCCGATTCCCGCCCGCTCAGGCGGGGGTCACGGCCGATCCGGGGGCGACCAGGTGGACGAGGGTCTGCCCCGGGGGCAGTCTCACGGGCGCCCCCGCCGAGTCGGTGAAGGCGGTCACGTCGCCCGGCCCCGGCTTCGCCCACCTGCCCTTGACCAGCTGCCCGGCGGCGAAGATCCACGCCTCACCCGAGCCGATCACCTCGGGGTACTGCACCTTGGCGTCGCCCGAGAAGCGCGAGTAGGGCGTGAACTGGACGATCACGTTGTTGGGCGCCAGCTGCGCACCGCCCTCGAGGGCGTGGGGACGGCCGTCGGTCGAGCGCTTCCACGCCCCGCTGCCGGCGTCCCAGTCGTAGCCGGCGCTCACGCCGGGCGCGGCGGACAGGCTGATCCTGGTCGCCGGGACGACGCCGGCCCCGCCGAACGGCGTGCCGGGAAGGAGGAACTCGGCCAGCCGAGGCGGCGGCTTGGGGCCGGGCGCCTTGGCGAAGAGGCCCTGGGTCGTCGTGTAGAGGTTGTACGGCGCCGACCGCCCCGAGCGACGCCTCATGACGTCGGTCGAGTTCTCGTCGACCACCGTGAAGGTTCCGGCTGGTACCAGGGAGCGGATCGCCGGCGAGCCCCCCGAGAAAGCGAAGATGCCGCTCAACGGGAAGATGATCACCGGGTCGGCGGGCCGGATCGACCGCACCGGCCCGACCGGGTCGGCGTCGGTCGAGTGGAAGACCACGACGAACCGGGTGATGCCCTCGGTGAACTCCTCGTAGATGACGTCGGCCTTGTCGATGCCTGCCTGCGGGCGAGAGGCGGAGTTGTTGTCGATCTTCACCGACAGAGGGGCCCGGGCGGCCTTGGCGGCGTCGTCGATGGGCCGCCCGGTCAAGGGGAAGGTGTTGGGCGGGAGGGTCGTGGGCGCGGGGGGCGGGGGTGACGCCTCCTTGTCCTTCGAGCAGGCGGCGGCGAGGGCGAGGACGCAGAGCAGCGCGCCGAGCAGGCGTTGGGTGGACGGGCGTCGTTGACTCACGCTCAGAGCTCCTTCAGGGCCTGGATCCGCTCCTCGAGAGGAGGGTGGGTGTCGAACAGGCGGTTCAGCCACGCTAGGCGACCCTCCTCCGGCGTGCGAGCCAGCGGCGACGCGATCCACAGGTGGGCGGTCGCCCGGGACCCCGAGTGCACGATCGTGGTCTCCCCCTCGAGCTTCTCGAGGGCGGAGATGAGGCCGGGCGGGTACCGCGTCAGGGAGACGCCGGTGAAGTCGGCGAGAGTCTCCCGCCGCCGGCTCACCGCGAGCTGCATCACCTTGCCGGCGAGAGGCGCCGCCAGCAGGAGGACGAACCCGAGGACGCCGAGGGCGGCGGCGGGGCCCGGCCCGCCACCGCGGCCGTCGTCGCGGT
>DATACM010000198.1:0-8808 GCA_036259055.1 Acidimicrobiales bacterium
CTGGCGGGCGCTGTCTACGGAGCGATGGTGGTCATCGTCAACCCGATTCTGTGGATCTTCCTTGGTGCGCCCTCCCTTCCCGCACCCGGCTACGTATTCGCCCCGGTCGCGGTGATCGGCTTCAATGCTCTGGTCGGCGCAGCCCTCGGTGCGGTCGTGGCCGGACTACAGAAGGTGCAGCGACGGTAAGCGACACCGCCCCGGCGGCCCCGTTCGCGGTGACTGCCGCGGTTGCGTCGCACCCATCGTTCTCGGCGACGACGTCCAGATCGACCTTCGCATCTCCTTGATCGCCCTCGGAAGATCCCTTGACTTAAAGCTAACTTCATCTCCTACCCTCAGCCCGAGCGGCCGCGACGTCGGGCCGAACGCAAGCGTGAAGGGAGGAAGAAGTGCGAGCCGTTGTCGCCGTGCGCCCCGGTCCACCGGAAGTCCTGCAAGTGACCGACCTTCCGGATCCGCGGCCTGGCCCGGGCGAGGTGGTCGTGGCGGTGGAGGTGGCGGCGACGACGTTCGTCGACACCCAGGTCAGAGCGGGACGGGGCCCCCGGCCGCTCGACCCTCGCGAGTTCCCGTTGGTCCCGGGTAACGGGGTGGCCGGCACGGTGACGGCCGTCGGCAGGGGAGTGAACCGGTCGTGGCTCGGGGCCGCTGTCGTCACCAGCACCGGCGGGCATGGCGGCTACGCCACCCTTGCCGTGGCCGCCGTCGACGACCTGCACCTCATCCCGGAGCAAGTAGACCCCCTCACCGCGGCGGCGTTGCTCGCCGACGGCCGGACCGCCCTGGGGCTCGTCCGCGCCGCCCGCCTGTCGGATGGCGAGACGGCGGTGGTGACGGCGGCGGCAGGCGGCGTCGGCAGCCTCCTCGTCCAGCTCGTCCGCCAGGCGGGCGGTCAGGCGGTGGCACTGGCCGGGGGACCGGCGAAGCTCGCCCACGCCCGTAGCCTCGGTGCCTCGGTCGCCGTCGACTACCGTCAGACCGCCTGGCCGGCCCATCTCGGCGCCGCTCTGGGCGGTCGGGGGATCGACGTCGTGTACGACGGAGTGGGCGGCGACGTCGGCCCGCTCCTCGCCGCCAGGCTCGGGCCCGGTGGTCGTTACGTCCCCTACGGCGCCGCCAGTGGGCGGTGGGGGGCCGTCGACGCCGACGACCTGGCGACGCGGGGGGTCGAAGTGGTCCCGCTCAGCGCGGTGGCGGCCACTCCGGAAGACTCGTTCGCACTCGTCGAGGAGGCGCTGGGCCTGGCCGCCTCCGGCGCCATCCGGCCGACGATCGGCCAGATCCGTCCGCTCGAAGAGGCGGCCGCCGCTCATGCCGCCATGGAAGCCCGGTCATCGATCGGCAAGACCCTCCTGCTCGTCTCCTCCCCACCCGAGCCTCACCCAACCTCCGCCCGCCGCGATGAGTCCGGGACGCCCCGCTCGTCATCACCGGCGCAGGACATGGAGCGGGTCGCATGACCACCACGATCGACATCCCCCAGGGCGAGCCCGTGGCCGACGGCACGCCGCCCGAAGCCGTCGCGACCGCAATTCCCCGTGTCTTCCGGGAGCTCCTCGCCAACACGTTGGTGACGGGCGTGACGAGCACCTTTCTCTGGTTCGCCCTGACGTTCTGGGTCTACCTGGAGACGCGTTCGGTGGTCGCCACCGGAGTGATCGGAGGTGCCTTCAGCATCTCGTCGGCGGTGTTGAGCCCCTTGTTCGGCAACTTCGTCGACCGCCACCGCAAGCAGGCGGCGCTGGTCGCCACGACGGCGACGTCGCTCCTTTGCTTCGCCGTCGCCACCGCCGTGTTCGTCACCGTGGACAGCGCTGATCTTCTCCGGCTGGGCAGCCCCTGGTTCTGGCTGCTCGTGGGATCGACCCTCCTCGGCTCGGTCGGCGGTCAGATGCGCGGCATCGTGCTGTCGACGTGCGTCACCCTGCTCGTTCCTGACGAGCAGCGCGACCGCGCCAACGGGATGGTGGGGACGATCACCGGCGTCTCGTTCGCCGTCACGTCGGTATTCAGCGGCCTGGTGATCGGCGGTCTGGGCATGGGCTGGGCGTACTACGCCTCCCTCGGGCTGACGGTGGCCGCGCTCGGGCACGTGGCGAAGATCCGGATCGACGAGCCCCGCCCTGACCTGGCCGCCGTCGGGAGCCACGCCGCCTGGGGAGTCGACGTCCGCGGTGCGGTCGACGCCATCCGCGCCGTCCCCGGGCTCACCATGCTCATCCTCTTGGCCGCCTTCAACAACCTCCTGGCCGGCGTGTTCATGGCCCTCATGGATGCGTACGGCCTGAGTCTCGTCTCCGTCGAGGCATGGGGGCTGTTGTGGGGCGCGATCAGCCTGGCGTTCGTCGCCGGTGGCCTGGTCGTCGCCCGGCGGGGGCTCGGCCGCAACCCGCTGCGAGCGGTCCTGGCGGCCAACCTCGTCAACTGGGCGGTCTGCTCGGTGTTCGCCCTGCAGTCGTCGATCGTCATCCTGGCCGTCGGCATGGTCGTGTGGCTCGCCCTCATCCCGGTCATCGAGGCGGGTGAGCAGACGATCCTGCAGCGGTCGATCGCCTACGAACGGCAAGGCCGCGTCTTCGGGTTCGCCCAACTGGTGGAGAACGCGGCGTCGCCGCTGACCGCCTTCCTGATGGCGCCGATCGCCGAAGCGGTGGTCATCCCCTTCATGACCGACGGCTCCGGCGCCCGTTGGATCGGCGAGTGGTTCGGCACGGGTCCGGAGCGGGGGATCGCGCTGATGTTCACCCTCGCCGGGCTTCTCGGCGTCGGCGTCACGGTGCGCACCTGGAGGTCGCGGTCCTACCGTCGGCTCGCGTTGGCGACGGCGACGCCCGGCTCGACGGACGCGTCGTCGACCCCGAGGGTCGTCGCCCTCCGGACCGTCGAAGACTGTTGTGCCGCCTAGGCCGGCGTGGCTCGCCCGGCGGTGATGGCGTCGGCGTGGCGGGGCGACCGGGATCGTCGAGCGGGTTCCACCCGACGATCGGTACCCCATCAGGACGGACGAGCACGCCGCCGCCTGCTGCCGAGGCTGCGCTGTGCACCGGTGACGGCAGACGGTTCTGACCGGCTCGCTCGGGGCGGGTCCGCCACCCGGGCCCGGCTGTTTGCAATAATCGAGGTTATGTCAGACTCAGGGCGGTCACCGGACGGCGCCGCCCTGTCGGCGGTGGCCAGTGAGTGGCTACGGACCAAACAGCTGGCCCGCCGCTCCCCGGCGTCGGACGCCGCCCGCCGGGGCGACCTGACCGTCATCGCCGCCCAGTTGGCCGACTACCTCGGCCGTCCCGACGGCGACGAGGCGCTCGGGCCCATGGAGCGGCAGCTGGCCCGTCTGGGCCTCGGGGACCTCGAGCCCCGCGCCCTGCGGGAGGCGTTCGCCGACTACGCCGCCGGGCACGCCGCCTCCTCGGTGCGTCGGGTGCTCTCCACCTGGAGGGGCTTCTGCGGCTGGCTGCGGGCAGAGGGTCACCTCCTCGCCGATCCCCTCGCCGGCCTGCAGGGCCCCGGCCGGGCCGACTGGAAGCCCAAGCCCCTCGAGCTGGTCGAGCTGGCTCGGGTGATCGAGGCGGCCGCCACGCCCGACCCCCGGGCTCGCCACCCGTGGCCCGAGCGGGACCGGGCCCTGGTCGCGGTGTTCACCGGCGCCGGGGTGCGCATCGGGGAGGCCATCGCCCTGCGCGTCGACGACGTCGAGGCCCGCGATCGGGCTCCCCGGCTCCGCCTGTACGGCAAGGGCGGGCGCCGCCGGGTGGTCCCCGTGGGGCGGGAGGTCGTCGAGGCGGTCGACGCCTACCTGGAGACCCGCCTGGCCCGCCTCGGTCGTTACTCCCCCACCGATCCGCTCTTCGTGCGGGCCGACGGCAGGCCGTTCACCCGGGGCACCATGGACTACCTGGTGGCCGGGTGGTTCCGCCGGGCCGGCGTGGCTCCCCCTCCGGGGTCGCTCGCCCATGCCCTGCGCCACACCTACGCCACCCTTCTCGTGGACACCGGGGCGTCGCTGCCCGAGGTGCAGCGCCTGCTGGGCCACCGCGACCTGTCCACCACCCAGGTGTACCTGGGCGTCACCGGCTCGGGCCTGGAGGCCGCCGCTCTCTCGAACCCCGCCCGCCGGCTCCTCGAGGCGGTGGCGAGGCGCACCGAGGGTGGTTGAGGGGTTACGCGTCGGCGTCAAACCTCGCCCGGGACCGTGCCCTCGGTGACAGTCTCGATCATCGAGAAGTAGTAGTCGGGTCGATCCAGGACGCAAGCGTCCGAAGCCGGATCGAAGGCGTTGGCCCAGCGGAATTGCTCGTCGCCCGACAGATACGGACGGGCCATGCGGCCGTACCACTCGGCGTTCGATCTGATGTAGCGCTTCGTCGCCGGCGCGAGCGGCGCCAGCTTCTGGATCGCGTAGCTCCGAGTCGAGACGGCGGTGAAGCCGGCCCGCAGGAAGATCCCGTGCATCTTGCGCCCGACGAAGTTGTCGAACCTCGACGGGCCCACGTCACCCGCGAGAGCCTGGGCCGCTCCCGTCAGGACCTTGAGCGTCAGCGTGGGGTCGATGGGATGGAAGATGACTGCGCCGCCGTCGAACTCCTTGGAGATGACGCGCCCGCCGGCTCTGGTCACCTGCCTGTGCCGCTCCAGGACCGCGGGTACGTCGGCGATGTAGCAGAAGCAGTTCCCGAGGAAGACGGCGTCGAACGTTCCGCGTTCGAAGGGAAGCAGGCCGAACTCGCCGAGGACGAGATCGATGCCGTCTCCGAGCGGGTCGTCCTTGAGGGTCACCCGGGCGTACTCGATCAGCTCAGGCGAGAAGTCGAGCGCGACGACGCGGCCGCCGGGAAGGACCTTTTCGGCGAACAAGCGGCTCCAGAGCCCCGGACCAGATGCCGAGTCCAGCACTCGGTCGCCGGGTCCGAGTCGGAGGTCGTTCACCATCCGGCGCCGTTCCTGCTCCTTGGCCTCATGGTGGTCGAGGAGCCACTCCACCGAGGAAAGCTGGAGCCCCCGCGCGCTGTGGAAGGACGTGTCCATAGAACCGTCGTTCCCTGTTGGCGTCGATCTCAGTCTTCCCCTGCCGTCGGCCGCGGCGATGAACGACGTCGGGTCGTCCGCCCTCGGTGGTCGGAGCTCCGTCGTCCCAACAGGTTTACGATGGCGATGAATGAGGTGACACGAGCGTCATGTTGCCCGAACCCCGTAGGGCGGCCGCACCCAGGTGTGCCCTCCCGGCACCCCTCAACCGCCGGGCGGGCGGTACTCCGCGACCTTCTGGGCAGCCTGGTCGAGCTCTTCGGCGGTCAACAGCAGGGCGAGGACCTTGCCGCGCAGCGCCCCCGTCGAGTTCACGGCCAGGCTGAAGCTGGCGGCGGTGGCGCTGTCGGGGAAGTCGGCGATGACGTAGACGTCGTTGTCGCCGAAGGCGAAGTAGAACGCCTCGACGTTTCCCCCGAGGGCTCCGATCGCCTGCTCGACGGCGGTTCGCCGACTCGAGCCGCCTTCGCTCGCCACCCCCTTGACCCCTTCAGTGGTGTACGACGCTGCCAGTAGGAACTTCGGCACCTCTGACCTCCCCTCGAGCCCCGGCTTCCGACCCGCCAGCGTACGCCGCCTCCCTCGCCATTCCTCTCGTATCGTCGTCTCGACGACACTCTCGTGGACCGCGTCGCATGACCAACCCCTCGACGATCGAACCGAAGCGCCTGGAGCGGCTGCGGCGCATCTGCCTCGCCCTGCCCGAGGCGGGCGAGAAGGAGGCGTGGGGCGACCCGACGTGGCGGGTGCGTGACCGCATCTTCGCCATGCAGAAGGGCAACTACGAGGGCGGCCGACCGTCGGTGTGGGTGAAGGCGCCCGAGGGGGCGCAGGCGGCTCTGGTCGCCTCCGACCCCGACCGCTTCTTCGTCCCGCCCTACGTCGGCGGCAAGGGGTGGGTCGGCGTCCACCTCGACGGCCGCACCGTCGACTGGGACGAGGTGGCCGACCTCGTCGAGGACAGCTACCGCCTCATCGCCCCGAAGCGCCTCGCCGCCCTGCTCGACCGGGCTTAGGGGCCGGCGGCCCCCGGGTCACCGGGCGCGAGCGGGCCGACGGGCGTCTTGCCGTCGATGACGTAGACGGCCGTGCCCTTGGGCACCTTGGTGTGGAACCACTCGGCTGCCGCCATGGGGATGCGCACGCACCCATGGGAGGCGGGCTGGGGCGGCACCTCCGGGTAGCCGTGGATGGCGATCCCTTCCTTGGGGTTGAAGTAGACGGGGTTGTACAGCTCGCCCAGCGGGCTGTCGTCCCAGCCCGGCTTGAAGTAGTCGACCCGGAAGGCCCCCGCCGGCGTGATCGCGTCGCCGCACCTGCCCTTGGCGCAGTACGGCTGCCCGGTGCCGCTCGAGACGGGCAGGACCCGGGTCAGAGCGTCGTTCTCGTACAGGAACAGCACCTGACGGGGCAGGTCGATCTCGACGCGGGTGGGGCCGCCGCCCGGGACCAGCGGCGGCGGCGCCTGGGCACCGGCCAGGCGCTCGAGCACCGGCTGGGTGACCCTGCCGTCCACCGGGTTCAGCCCGGCCGTCTTCTGGAAGGCCTGCACGCCGAACGTCGTGAGGTCGTCGAAGACGTCGTCGACGTTGCCCACGTCGAAGTGCATCCCGTCGAGGCGAGTCTCGACGAACCGCACGGCCTCCCCCCTGGCCCCCGGCCCCAGGCCCTCGGGGGGCAGGACGGGAACGGTCGTGGGTGGCGCGGTGCTCGGCGGCACCGTCGTCGTGGATTCGGACGGCGACGACGACGTGTCGGCTGCCGGCGTCGAGCTGCTGCAGCCGCTCAGGAGCACGGCGAGGAGGACGAGCAGGGCGGCGAGGCGGCGTCGGCCTGGGGTCACGGCCCAATCCTGTCAGGGTTCGGCACGCGCCGGTGCCGACCTCCTCACACGGATCCGGACGGACGACTAGGGTCACTGCCCGGCGATGGCTGGACGACGTTGGCTTCGGATGCTGTGGGTCGGCCTTGCCGTCTGGCCCCTGCTTCTCGGTGTGCTGGCGGGCCCGTCGGGCGCGGTCATCCGCCGCCGGACGATCACGCCCGAGGTGGACACCGGCCTGCCGATCCGCACCGACGGGCGGCAGGTCTCGATGACCGGTCCCATGGCGTGTGATCCCGGCGAGAACTGGGAGGTCAGCGGGAGGCTGACCCAAGGGGGGTCTCGAGGTGGGGGCCGGAGCGAAGGCGTCTGCCGAGGCGACATCCAGGAATGGGTCGTGCGGGTCGCGGCCGAGGGGGCCGTCAGGTTCGAGCCCGGCCCCGCTCGGGGCTGTGCCGTGCTGCGCACGCTGAAGGACGGGGCGCAGACCGACCGCCACGAGTGGTGCAACGACATCGTGCTGGCCGCGGCGGGGAGCGAATCAGACGACGGGGACGAAGCGAGCCCGGTCTCCTGGGTCGCCCTGGTCGTCGGTGCCCTCGCTGCTGTCGTCGCCCTCGCTGCCCTGCTCCGGCCCCGCCGCTCCTGACGCTCGGGCGAGGGCACAGGCCAGCCCCAACAACACCCAGAAGCAGAAGTCGAGGGCGATCTCGCGGCGGTTGAAGAGGGCCTGGACGACGTAGGCGAGGAGGGCGGCGCCCAGCGCGCCCACGACGAGCTGGTTCTCCCAGGCGGCCGAAGGGTCCCCCACCCCGGGACGGCGACGCAGGCGGCGACCTGTCCGCGCCAGGAGGAGCGCAGTCGAGCCGAGCAGCACGAGCAGGATGAGCAGGCCGGGGATCCCCTGGGTGGCCAAGGTGGTCAAAAGGAGGTTGTGTGCGTCGGTCGCCAGCAGGTCAGGGCCGTACTCCCGCACGAACCGCGGACTGCCGAAGGCGTCGAACGAGCGCCCGAAGAGATCCGGTCCGACGCCGAAGACCGGGTCGTCCTCGGCCATGCGCAGCGCCGTTCGCCATACCTCGACCCGCAGGGCGACGGTCGTCCCCTCGCCGGTTCTCAGGATGTCGGCGAAGCCCTTCTCGGTGTGGCCTCCGGCGACGACCAGCCCGGCCACGCCCAGGCCGGCCGCCACCAGCGCCGCCGCCAGAACGGCGACGACCCTGGCGCGCTTCCAGATGTCGGAGCCGCACCAGGCGGCGACGAGGGTGACGCCGGCGCCTGCGCCCAGGACCGCGCCCCTGGACATGGTGGCGCCCAGCTCGACGACGAGCACCACGATCATCACGGCCGTGAGGGCACGAGTCGCCGGTCGGCGCGCCAGCACGAGCAGCACCAACCCGAGGGGCAGCACGACGGCGAGGAAGCCGCCCAGGTCGTTGGGGTTCCCGAGGGTCGACCAGATGGCTCTGTCGGGTGCGTTCATCCACTCGATCGGGTCCAGGCGCGAGCCCGAGGTCACCCGGTCGGCCAGCTGCAGGGCCCCGTAAGCGAGGACCACGCCGCCGCCGCCGAACCACAGCACCGAAAGGGCCATCTTCACATCCGAGACGTCGAACCCGTCGGCCGCGGCGAAGAAGAGCACTGCCAACACGGTCGTCGTCAGGACGCCGTCGAGGGACTCCCGATCGCCGACCAGGCTCGTGCCCGGGTCGGCGCTGGCGACCGCGGTCACCGCCGCCCACGCCACGAGGAGGACGACGGGGGCGGCGAGCGGGTTCGCTCGCAGCCGGGCCGAGCGCCGGAGCATACGCTCCCCCGCTCCCAGGGCCAGCACGACCACCGCGCCGAGGGTGGCGACGGTGAGCTTGGGCAGTGCGAACACCGGCCGGACGGCGGTGTCGAACACCACCGGCACGGCCACGAGGAGGACGAGGACGACCCCACGGCGGGCGGCCCGC
>DATACM010000199.1:0-2792 GCA_036259055.1 Acidimicrobiales bacterium
GCCTTTTCGAACCACTGGTCGAGGGTCTTGAACGCCGCCACGATCTCCGGTGCCTTCCCACGCTCCGCCTGGCAGACCTCGCGCAGCATGTACATGTCAGCTCCTCTCTCCTTGAATTGGGTCCTTGGTCTGTTCCTGTGATCGGAAGATCAGCGCCAGTCGTCGACGAGCCAGGTGCCGGGGCGGCTGTAGCCTTCGTCGTTGGCCCGGTGCATGCTCACTCCGACCAGTCCCACCCGGTAGCCCCGCGCCATCACCGCGGCGTAGGCCTCGTGGCGGGCGGCGTTCACACCGAGCTCGATGTGATCGGCGCCGTTGTCGACGGCCAGCGACTCGCAGGCGTCGAGGAGCGTCCCGAAGCGCACCTCTGCCCCGGGTCCGGGCCTGGCCAATCCGAACTTGACGTAGCACCCCTGGCCGCCGGCCTCGGTGCCGGCGCCCAGGTGGCACACGGCCATGCCCGCCAGCCCCGACGAGTCATCTAGGAGCAGGACCTCTCCGAGACCCTGGCTCTCCACGGCGCGGATCTCCCGCTCGAGGTCCAGCCCCTCGTAGGCGGTGGCGGTCAGTTCCCGGCACGCGTCCACGGCTCGGGCCCGTTCAGCAGGCGGAAGCGCGGTGTAGCGGATGGGCTGGGGCGACCGTCGTGGGGCGATCGGCGCCTTGGTCATCACCGGGGTCAGAAAGCGTGGCCAGAACCCGAACTTCTGGTACAGCCCGTGGTGCTTGGGGCTGTGGGCGAAGGTGAACAGGCCGGCGTGAGCCGTGCCCCAGCGGTCGAACAGTGCGACGGTGGCCTGCATGAGGCGGCTGGCGACTCCCTGGTCCCAGAGCTCGGGGCGCACGGAGAGGGGTCCGAAGAACCCCACGGTTCCCCAGCGAGTCACGAAGTTGGTCCCGGCGAGCTGCCCGTCTTGCTCGGCCGCGAAGGCGGCGCCGGGGTCGGCCAGCCAACGGGTGTGGACGTAGTCCTTGTCACCGAACAGGGAGGTCACGCCCGTGAACGTGTCGAAGGCGGAGCGCAGGATTGCATCGGCGAGGGTGAGATCGCTCTCCCGCAGGTCCCGTACGATGACGTCGGCCCGCTCGGCGGCTATGAGGGAAACGGTCTCGGTCATGGTCGCTCCTTCGTCGAGTCGATGAGGCCATGATCGAAGAGGTGCCCACCCCCGGGCATCGGGCAGACCCCCATCTTTAGGTCATCTCGCCCCCACACGATGGCTGGCCGCGAAGGCCACCAGCTCGGATCGGCCCTCGACGCCGACCTTGGCAGCCAGGTTGGCGATGTGGCGCTCGACCGTCTTGGGAGACAGATAGAGGCGCGCCGCGATGTCTTTGGTGGAGCGTCCCTCGGCCAGCAGCGCCAGTACCTCCGCCTCCCTCGGGGTCACCCCCGCGGCCGCCCAGGGGGCCGCCAGGTCGGGAGCCGGCCGACGGCGTCGCGGCACCCGGGCGCCAGCCCGGCGGAGCAGCGATCGGCAGGCCGAGGCGACCGCGGGCGGACCGGCCGGATCGAAGAAGGCCAACGCGTCGGCCAGCCATCGCTCCGGGTCGCCCCAGCCGTCGACGAGGGCCGCCTCCGCCACCAGCCGGCGGGCGTGGTGCCGGTACCAGTCGGACGGGACGAGGTCGGTGTCAGCCCGAGCGAAAGCCTCCTCGGCTTCGGCGGCGCGCCCTTGCCGGCCCAGGATCACCGCCCGCGCGTGGCCCACCCATCCTCGGATCAGCCAGTACACCGTCAGGCCCGACGCCTCCACCTCGATCACGGCCGCCTCGCCATCGCTGCCGTCGAGGGCGTGGACAAGGGCCCACAACCCCCGGTTGGGCGCGGTGACCGGCGTGCCCCGCAACAGTTCCATGCCGGCATCGAGCTCGCCCAGCGCCCGGACGCGGTCCTCCCGGACGACCCACAGCAGCGTCCGGGCCATGAGCGCAGCCACCCCGTGGACCTCAGGGTGGCCGCCCGAGACAGTGACGGCCTTGTCGATGGCCGCCTCCATCTCGGCCTGCTGATCCATCAGGGCGTGAGCCACCGCTTGCAGTACGAGCCCCAGTCCTTCGACGAGGGGGAGCCGCAGCCGCCCCGCCTCGACGGCGCAGTAGCGGCCGGCGTCGAGGGCCCGTTCGGGTTCGGCATGATTGGTGAACCAGGCGGCCATCTGCAGGCTGACGGTGGCGGCGGTGGCCAGCGCCCCCGCGTCGAGCGCGGCCTGACGAGCCTGGGCGAGCCGATCGAGCGGGCCGCCGCCGAGCAGGTCGAGGGTGCCCAACTCATGCAGTGCCCGGACGCGCCACAGGGTCAGGCCGTGCTGCTCGGCCAGCGCCAACGCAGCGGAGAAGGCCCGGGCCGCTGAGGTGAGGTCACGCTGACGTTCGCGTTGGCCCAAGACCGCGAGGGCCTCACACGCCAGCTCGTAGCGCCCGTCGGACTGAGACGTGGTCAACGCCCTCTCGGCGAGGGTCACGGCATCGTCGAGCCGGCCTTCGCCGAGCGCCACCTGTGCGGCCAGGACCTCGTACTCGCTCGCGGCAACGCCACCTGATGCCGCGAGCTCTCGGGCGCGGTGGAGCTGATCCAGGGCTCGTGCCCAATCGGCGGACACGATGGCCGTTCGAGCCAGCCACAAATGCACCTGCGCCCGGCGCGTCGGCGGGCCCCCCAGGTCGGCCAGCTGAGACAGCAGGCGCTGGCCGACTTCACCCACCCGCTCGGCGTTGCCGGCCCGGACGAGCACCGCGCAGAGCGCCTCGTCAATCTCGACCGCCAGTTGCCGGTTGTCGCCGGCCAGTCG
>DATACM010000200.1:0-6268 GCA_036259055.1 Acidimicrobiales bacterium
AACGGCATGGTCGTGACACCGGACAACGCCACGCTGATCGTCGCCGAGTCGTTCGCTCGCCGGCTCACCGCGTTCGACATCGCCGCCGACGGCACGCTGTCGAACCGCCGCGTGTGGGCTGATGTCACCGGCGATGGGATCTGCATCGACGCCGAAGGCGCGGTGTGGTGCAGCGATGTCGGACCTGATGACCGCGGGGTGTGCCAGCGGGTCCGCGAAGGCGGTGAGGTGCTCGACCGGATCGAGCTCGACCGTCCCTGTTACGCGTGCATGCTCGGCGGCGAGGACGGCAAGACCCTCTTCATGGTCGTGGCCAAGTGGTTCGGTCCCGACAGGATCGACGAGCTCGTACAAGCCAAGACGGGTCAGGTCCTGACCACTCGTGTCGCCGTGCCGCATGCCGGCTGGCCGTGAGGCCAACGACCTCGGATCGCTGCGGCAGGCGACCGACGATTCCGCCTGGCGGGTAGCCGACCCGCGGGCTCGTCTCGGTCCTCAGCTCACCGCCTTCTTCACCATCGCGCCGATCTTTGCCTCTTCGGCGGCGGTCAACTCCTTCAGCGCGAACGAGGTCGGCCACATGGCGCCTTCGTCGAGGTTCGCCGTGTCGTTGAAGCCGAACGTCGCGTACCTCGAGTTGAACTTGTGCGCACCCTGGAAGAAGCAGACGACCTTGCCGTCCTTGGCATACGCGGGCATCCCGTACCAGGTCTTCGGCGACAGCGATGGCGCGCTGGCCTTGATGAGCGCGTGGAGCCGCTGGGCCATGGACCGATCCGGCTCCGGCATCTCGGCGATCTTGGCGAGCACCTCGGCCTCCCCGTCCTGCTTCGCACGCGGGCCGCGGCGCGCTTCCGCCTTCAGCTCTCGAGCGCGCTCCTTCATCGCAGCTCGTTCCTCGTCCGTGAGTCCGTCGGACTTCTCTCGACTAGCGGTGCTGCTCTTGGCGGACCGCTCCGTGCCCTTCGTTGCGCTCATCGTTCCTCCTGTGCAGGTTCCCGACGCCATGATGAGAGTATCACTATCAGTACGAGAGTGCTAGTCTCATCTGTGTGGGGTCCCAGGACCGGGGACAACGAGCCCCGGATGACGAACGGGGCCAGGCCAGGACCCGCCTGGCTCGAGCCGCCGTCGTTGAAGGCGCCCGGACCCTGTTCCTCGAACGGGGCTACGGGGCCACGACGATCGAGGCAATCAGCGCCCTCTCGGATGTCCCCCCGGCCACGGTGTACCGACTGTTCTCCTCCAAGCTCGGAATCCTCAAGGCCCTCCTCGATGTCTCGATCGTCGGCGACGATCAGGCAGTTCCACTGGCAGAGCGCCCACACGTTCGATCGCTCATCACCGACCCGGATCCGAGGAACCAGCTGGCCGGCTTTGTCGGAATCACCGCCCAGGTGCTCTCGAGGACCGCGCCGATCTACCGCATCCTGGTCAGCGCGGCAGGCTCGGACCCCGACGCGGCGGCGCTGCTCGCTGAACTGACCCGCCAACGGCAGGAAGGCCAAGGACTCATCGCCCGTTCGTTGGCTCGCACCGGCGCACTGCGGCCCAAGCTACGAGAGCGTGATGCCGGCGACATCATCCACGCCCTCATGTCGCCCGAGGTCTATCGGCTACTCGTTTTCGACCGAGGCTGGCAACCCGAACGGTACGAGCAGTGGCTGACGGGGATTCTCATCGATCAACTTCTGGCCGATGGCTAACCCTGGGTGTCAGCGACGGCCGAAGAGCGCCGGAAGCTACGTCCGTCGAGGAATGGAGCAGGCGACCCCAACGACGTTCCACGCAATCCCCGACGCTGAGCCGGGCGAACAGAACCCCGTCCGAGCCAACAAGGGGAACCACTGGTCCGCCGTCATCTACGACGGAGTTGATCCGGTGACGGGCCGGGAGCGGCGCAGTCGGCCTGTGCTGGGACGACTTTGACATGTGTGGCGGTGACGGCGCCGCGACGCGCCCGCCTGGAGCCGCGACCGGCGACGCCTCCGAGACGAGCATCTGGCCGACGGCCACCAGGGACGATGGATAGTGTCTGGCCATGGCGGCCCGGGCGGTTCTTGCCGCTCGCCGCATGAGCGACCACGGTGACGACCGGCAGGCGATCGTTGGGCTTCGTTCTGACACTCGGGGCGCTTTGTGCCCACGGGCTGCTCGCGCCTCCCCGAGCGGCGGCCATGGCGGGAGAGCCTCCAGCCCTCCTCGTGCTCGTGCCGGACCTGATCTGGCGCGACGCGCCCCCGGCGCTCGCCACGTTCGCCAAGGCGAACCTCTCGGTTCGAGCCGCCCCCGCCGAGAGCAATGCGGCCGATGGGTACTTGACCGTGGGCAAGGGCGCGCGCTCGGGCGCTCCCGACGGCGGAATCGGCCCCGTCGTCGATCACCCGGATGGCAGTTGGCAGCTCGCAGCTTGGCCGCGGCTGCGCCGCCATGATCGCGGGCTGCACTACGCGGGGGAGCTCGGGGCGTTGGGAAAGGCGTTGCGGCAGTCGGACAAGACGTGGGTCCTCGTCACGAACGACCGGCGGGCGACCACCGCCGCGGCGGATGCTGACGGGGTCGTTCCCAAGGGGGTGGCAGGCGGAGCCGAGGCGGTGGCGGGCGTGCTTGCCGACGGTGCCGACGCGGTGATCGTCGCCGTCCCGGGCGAGGAGCTCGCGGCCGTCCTGGAGGCCGGCAGCGAGGCCCGTTGCGTCGTGGTGGCGAGTGTGTCCACGCCCGGTCTCGAGCACCTGGGGGTGTTCGCGACGAGTGCCGGGTGCGGGTTCGGCCAGGACGGGCTTTCGTCGCCGTCGACGCATCGGCCGCGGCTGGCCGCCCTTTCCGACGTGGCGCCGACGTTCCTCGCCGCGCTGAGCATCCCGGTGCCGGAACCCATGGCCGGCTTCACGGTCGAGCCGTCGGGCGACGTCGCCGTCAGCGAGCTGATCGAGAGGGATCGCCGCGCCTCGGTGGCCGACCGAGTGAGGACGCCACTCGTGTGGCTTTTCGTCGGTCTCCACGCGATCGCTGCCGTCACGGTTCTCGCCGTCCCTCGTCTCCGTCGGGTGGCGACCCTCGCCATCCTCTCGGTGCCGCCCGCCAGCTTCGTCGTGATGGCCGCGCCGTGGTGGCGGTGGGGATTCGTGGGAGCGGTGGTGACCGGTGGTGCCGTCGCCATGGCGTTGGGCATGCTGGCATGGGCCATCGCCCGCCATGACTCCGCCGCCGCCGTGGCCCTCGTCGTGGCTGCGACCGCGGCGATCATCGCCGTGGACAACCTCTTCGGTGGACCCCTGCAAATCGACGCCCCCTTCGGGAACTCGCCCATTCGAGGCGGGAGGTACTTCGGGCTGGGGAACGTCGGCTTCGCGTTCCTGGCCGCGTCGCTGCTCGTCGTCGCCGCCTTCGCCCTCGACCGCTGGCGCGTTGGGGCACGGCCTTGGGTGCTCGCCACCCTCGTTGCCGGCGCCGTCGTCATCGGCGCTCCCTGGTTTGGCGCCGACGCCGGGGGTGTCCTCGTCGCCGCCGCTGCCTTCGGCGTGCTCGTGCTGGGCTGGGGCGGGGGTGGTATCACCCTCCGCCGTGTGGCCGCGGTCGCCGCAGTCGCTTGCGTCGCGGTCGCCGCCGTCGCCGTGGTCGACGTCATGCGGCCCGAGGAGAGGCGGACCCACCTGGGGCGTGCTCTCACGGGAAACGACGACGCCGGGGGCGTCATAGCGCGCAAGGGCTCGGGCGCCCTGTCGACACTCGCGGCCCCTTTGACCAACGTCCTGTGGATCGGATCGTTGACGCTCCTCCTTGCCCGCCCCCGACTCACAGGACGGCCTGGCCTGCGAGCGGGGACATGGGGGCTCCTCACCCTGGCGCTTCTCGGCTCTGCGCTCAACGACTCCGGCCTCCAAGTGGGCGGCGGGGTGGCGGCGATCGCGTGGCCGGCATACATCCTCCTGGGTCAAGCGAGCCCGTCGCCAGCGCCGTCGTGACGCTCACGCCCTCGCGCCCCCACGGGCTCCAGACGACCGAAGACTGGCGCGGCGGCGTCCGGCTGCTGGCGCTCTGCGCCCTGCTGTCGCTGGCGCTGCACCTACCGGGGCTCGTCCGCCCGCTCTTCGACGCCGACGAGGCGACCGTGGCGACGGTGGCGAGGGCCATGAACGCTGGTGCGGAGCTCTACCACGAGACGGCCGACCGCAAGCCGCCGGTCGTGCCCTACATCTACGCCGGCGTCTTCCGTCTCGCTGGCGACGGTGATCTCAGACCAGTGCGAGCGGCCGCAGCTCTCGCCCTGGCTGCCACCGCCGTTCTGCTCGCCCGCGAGGCGAGGCGCCGCTACGGCGACCCCGCCTCCGGCACCTGGTGTGCGGTGCTCTTCCTGCTTGCGACGGTCAGCTTCTTCCCGTCCGACGTTCAAGCGGCTGGCTTCGAAGGCTTCATGCTCCTGCCGATGACCGCCGCGGTCGTTTCCGCCGGACGCGGCAAGGCAGTCCAGGCCGGGTTGTGGCTGGCCCTCGCCTGTCTCACCAAGCAGACGGCCATCACCGCGGCCCTGCCCATGTCGTACCTGCTCGTGCGGGCGGGTGGCTGGCGGGCAGTGGCCAGGGCGGCGGTGGCCGCGGTGGTGCCGGTGGCAGGGACGGCCGTCGCCTTTGGGCCGTCGGAGTTCCTGCGCTGGAACGTCACGGGCAACGCCGGCTACCTCCGCGTCGGCGATTCCCTCGACCACGCATTTCTGCGAGGGCTGGGGATGACGAGCGCGTTCATTGCGTTCAACGGTGTCCTCGTGCTGTCGGCCGTGCGGGCGGCACGTCGCGGCAAGTTGACCACGGACCTGTGGCTGTGGATCGCCGGCGCGGTCCTCAGCGTCGCCGCCGGCCTCCGCTTCTACGGCCACTACTACCTGCAGCTTCTACCGCCACTGGCGCTCGCGGCCGCGCCGATCGTCGCCGAGGCGAGACGCCGATGGCGCTCGCTGGCGACGCTGGCTGTCGTGCCCGCAGTGGCGCTTGTTGTCGCTGCCTTCCTACCGTTCGGCACGCGCAACGTCGTCCACTACCGAGAGGTCGCCGCGCTCATCCGGGCCACGACCGACACCGACGACACCATCTTTGTCTGGGGCACCTACCCAGAGCTGTACTGGGCGGGCGGCCGGCTGCCGGGCACCCGTTTCGTGCACACAGGCTTCCTGACCGGGAACACGGGCGGGCGCCGCCCCGGAAGCGGCCGAGCCGAAGACGGCATCCCTGGCGCGTGGAAGATGCTCTTCGCGGACTTCTCCGCGGACCGCCCGGACCTGGTCGTCGACGCGAGCCTCACCACCATCCGAAACGCTCGCCATTATCCGCTCATGGACTCGCCTCTCGCCGCCGTCATCCGCGGCGAGTACGTGCACACGCAGACCGTCCGCGGGGTGGCGTTCTACCGACGCGTAGCCGCGGACCCGTGACGGGAAGCGGCGCTCCGACGCCCGGACACCGGCGACGACGGGGTCCAGCGAGTCTGGCCATCGGGTCTTTGGCGGCGGCGCTCGCGAAGCTCGAGCGCCGAGAGACCGCGCGGCCGTCGAGGCCAGCCGGAGCGGCGTCAACGCCAGTTCACGCGGACGAACGGGTGCCAGCCGAGCCCACAAACATCCGCCGAGCAACGCGGCCCGCACAGGCCACCGCCCAAGCATGACGTCGCGACCTTCGGGCGGCCAGCTCGAGGCCTACCGCGCAGACGGCGATGATGCCTTATCCGCGAGCGTCAGCAGGCGGGTCATCGCCGGGCCAGGCGGACGGTGGCGACGGCACACAACACGAAGGCCGCCGCCCCACCGGGAGGCATTGGGCCGCCGGAAGGAGAAGGCCAGTGCGTGGCTACGTGGACAAGAGACGCAACCGCTTCAACGCGGTCATCCACGAAGGAATCGACCCAATCACCGGGCGCGAACAGCGCCCATCCGGCAGTCCCGTTCCACTTGCCGACGCGGTCGAAAGCAGTCGATGAGGCCCTGCTCGACCATCCGTGTAATGGTCGGGAACCCGAACCGGAGTTAGGTCTCCGGGAGCCCGAAGCCCTCCTCCATCTTGAACTCGCCGTAGGTCGGCCTTCCGGCCCGTTGGTAGATAGCCAACACCGAGCCCTTGGCCATGGGCTTGCTCTCGACCAGACGCATGGCCGTCGGCGCGGCGCCGGGCTCGAACAGCCGCTTGCCCGTGCCGAGCACGACCGGCTCGATGAACAGCCGGTACTCGTCAATGAGGCCGTGGGTGTGCAGCGTCTGGGCCAGTCCGGCGCTGCCGTGGAC
>DATACM010000201.1:0-1690 GCA_036259055.1 Acidimicrobiales bacterium
CCTCCACGAGATGTCCGTCCCCGGGACCGACCCCATCCTGGCGACCTGACCCGTCGCGCGCCGTGCCGGTGAACGCCGAGCTCACCAGCCGTTGACCGCTCGTCGCCCCCAGCGTCCGTCTGGTGCTGCTGACAGCCGACCCGCCCCGATTGCCGGCCAATGCGCGGTGCGGCGGTCCGTCACGCCAACGGAGGACGCGTCCCTGACACCCGCAGCGGCGCTGAGGGTCGTCGAGTCTGCGGCTAGGGCAATCGTTCTCGCTCGGACCTTGAGACCGTCTGCAGACCGGAGTGACCGACAGCGGGCGTCACCGGGCGACACTGAGCAACGCTCCAGCGGTAGGAAACCGCAGGTCCGAGCGGTCGAGGCGCCAGGTGGTGACACGAGACGGCAGCGGCTGCCTCGGACTGTAAATCTGCCGGCTCAGCCTACGAAGGTTCGAATCCTTCCCGGCCCACTCACTCGCCCGCTCCTGACTCCAGGGCGAAGTTGAGCACCCGGCGCCTCTCCCAGAACACGTTCCCCAGCCAGAGGCCGGGCCCGACCTGGCGGAGCTCGTCTCTGATCATCCGGGCGACCGTGGAGGTCTGGGAGTAGTCCAAGACGGTGCACTCCCACCCGTCGAGCCAACTCTCGCCTCGGTAGACCTTGGCCCGGATCCGGCGGAGACCGAGGGGGCCGATCGTGTTGACCAGGTCTCCCTTGTCGGGGTCGAAGACCTTGCCGCTCCAGGCGAGCAGGCGGGCGACCTGGGCGGCCATCCCCGTGACGTGGGTGTCGGGGGCGACGATCGCCGTTCCCTTGGTGTCCCCCCGGGGGATGTCGCCGGCCGGGCTGGCGGAGAAGAGCTCGTCGAGCTCCGCCTGCGACATGCCGAGCAGCTGACGGGCGTCGACCGTCACGGGCCCAATGTAGGCAGGGCACCCCGGCGCCCGCCCGGATGAGGCCGCCCTCCGGCGGGTAGACGCCTTGACAAGGGGCCCGCGCTTCGGCCGGGCGCCGTATCCGCAGGCAACGACCAGGGGAGACCCATGAGCAGCTCCAGCCCCGACGATGTCCAGTCCTTCTACGGCCGGCAGACCTTCGACCAGGCCGGCATCGAGATCGGAGAGATCGAGGCCGTCTACCTCGACAGCCGGACGAACCGTCCGGAGTGGGCGGCGGTGCGCACCGGGCGCACCGAGACGAGCCTCGCACCCTTGGCGGGAGCAGAGATCACCGACGCCGGCGTGCGTCTGGCCGTCGACCACCGTCTCGTGCAGCGGGCGCCGGTGGGGGACGACGCCGGCCGGTTCCCCGAGCAGCTCTCGGCCGAGCAGGAGGCCGAGCTGTACCACTACTACTCGATCGACTACGCGACCGGGCCCTCCGTCGCCGAGGGCGGTCCTGGCCCGCGCCTGACCCTCGCCGAGCGGGTCAGCGAGACCTTCGGCGAGGGCTCGACCTGACGGACGGCGGAGTCGTCATCAGCGCCACCTCGCCGCCTCGGCCTGCCCGACGACGGCGCCGCCTACAGCAGGCGCTGCATGACCACGACGTCGAGCCAGCGGCCGAACTTGCGCCCGACCTCCCGCTCGACTCCGACCATCCGGAAGCCGCACGCCCGGTGGAGGGCGATCGACGCCTCGTGCCCGCCGACGATGCGGCCCATCACCGAGTGGAAACCGTGGCCGATGGCGAGGGTCAGCAA
>DATACM010000202.1:0-12937 GCA_036259055.1 Acidimicrobiales bacterium
CGGCGCCTTCAAGGGATCCCTTCCGGTGACCGAGGTCGCCGCCTCCCTGGCCGAAGGGGTCCGCCGGGTGTGGCCCGAGGCGCGCATCGAGCTCCTCCCCCTCTCCGACGGCGGGGACGGGTGGGTCGAGAGCATGGTCTCGGCGGCGCAGGGCGACTTCGTCGACGTGCGCGTGCGGGGCCCGCTCGAGGATGAGGTCCAGGCTCGCTACGGGCTCATCCGGGCGGACGGCGACACCACCGCGGTGATCGAGATGGCGGCGGCGTCGGGCCTGGCTCTCGTCCCCAGGGACCGCCGGGACCCCCGGCGGACGAGCACGTACGGGACCGGTCAGCTGATCGCCGAGGCCCTCGACCGGGGGGCCCGGCGGCTGCTGGTCGGGGTGGGCGGGAGCGCCACCAACGACGGAGGAGCGGGGATGGCGTCCGCCCTCGGCGCCCGCCTCACCGGCCCGGGGGGCGACGAGCTTCCTCCCGGAGGCGCCGCCCTGGCGAAGCTGGACGCGGTCGACCTGTCGGGGCTCGACGACCGGCTGGGGGACGTCGAGATCGTCGTGGCCAGCGATGTCGAGAACCCTCTCCTCGGCCCCGACGGCGCCGCCGCCGTGTACGGCCCCCAGAAGGGGGCCACGCCCGAGGTGGTCGAGGAGCTCGACGCCGCCTTGTCCCACTTCGCCGACGTCGTCGAGGAGGCCGTGAGCCGGCGCCTGCGCGACGAGCCCGGAGCGGGAGCGGCCGGAGGCCTGGGGTTCGGGCTCATGGCGTTCTGCGGTGCCCGGCTGCAGCCTGGCGTCGAGCTCGCCCTCGACTCGCTCGAAGCCGACCGGGTGCTGGAAGGGGCGTCGCTCGTCGTCACCGCCGAGGGCATGCTGGACGCGCAGACGCTGGCGGGAAAGCTCCCCCTCGGCGTCGCCCGCCGGGCCCGGCGCCACGACGTGCCCGTGGTCGCGGTCGGGGGGGCGGTCGCGCCTCTCGACCCCTCCACCGCCGGCCGGCTGCGCGACGAGGGCATCGCCGTCGTCCTCTCGACGGTCGAGGGCCCGGCCACCGAGGACGAGCTCATGGACCCGGAGCACACGCGGGGGCGTCTGGAGCGGGTGGCCGAGCGCATCGCCGGACTCGTGCAGGTCGGGCGCCGGCTGGGCTGACGCCGTCAGGGGGCAGCGACCTCGTCGGCCGCCACCGTGAGGATGGCGGCGGCCAACACGAGCAGCAGGGCCCCCGCCACGCCGCTCAGCTCGAGCCCGACCAGGCCGGCGGCCAGCGTGACGAACGGGCCCAGGTGCACGGTCGCCGCCTCGACCCGGCGCTGCACGACGAGGTTCTCCACCAGCTGGTAGGAGACGAAGGCCAACGCCAGCACGAGCGCTCGCTCGCCCGAGGCGGCAGCGGCCAGCCCCACGATCGGGGCGGCGCCCACCACCACCCCCGCCAGCGGGACGAGGTCCCACAGCCCCACCCAGATGGCGAGGGGCGCCGGCCCGGGGACGTCGGCAGCCCGGGCGAGGGCATAGCTGAACAGGCCGGCGGCCACGGCCATGGTCAGGCTGGCCCCGGCGTAGCCGAAGGCCCGACCGTAAACCGCCCGCCCTACCCGGTTCAGTCGCTCCCGCCGGGCGGGGTCGCGCAGCTGGTCGCGGGCCGCCCGGCCGATCCGGGGGCCGTGGAGGAGGAAGAAGACGGTCAGCACCCCGGTGGCCAGGTAGGCGACCCCGCGGGTGGCGGCCGCCCGTATGGCTTCGGCCGGCGTCCCCCCACGCAGGCGCTCGGGAACCTCGTCCACGAAGCGGCGGGTGCGGTCCTCGAGGTCGAGGTCCCGGGCGATCTCGCCGAACCGCCTCGACTGCTCCAGCTTGGCGGCTCGCTCGGGCGCCGCCTCCTGCAGGCGGCGCGTCTGGGTCTGCACGTCGTCGACCAGCCCGTAGACGACGGCGCCCGCCCCTCCCACGAGCGTCAGCATCACCAGGCCGACGGCCACGCCGCGGCGCATGTGCCGCTCGAGGCGCGTGACTATCGGGTGCAGGAGCCCGGCCAGCACGCCCGCCACGAGGATCCACCCGATCACCCGCTTGGACGCGTCGATCACCCGCAGCAGGGCGAGGGTGAGTCCCAGCGCCCCCACCGCCATCACCACCGACCGAGGCGTGAGGCGGAGCCGGGCTCGCCGGGCCGGCCGCCTCAGGTCAGCCTCGGCCATCGCGTCGGTACAGTACCGGCGTGCCCGGCTCGACCGAGCCCGGAGGGCCCGGCGGGGCGGCGCCCGAAGTCCTCGAGGTCGACCTCGACTGGCGGTCGGTGGCGTGGGCGCTGGCCGCCTTCGTCGCCCTGGTGACCGCCACCGGGTTGGTGCGCTCGGCTCCCCGGGCGGTGACGGTGCTGGCCGTCGGTGCGCTTCTGGCCCTCGCTCTCGACCCGTTGGTGACCACGGTGGAACGACGCCTGGGCGGGCACCGGCTGGCGGCGGTGACCGCCGTCATGGTCGGGGTGCTCGTCGTCGTCACCGGCGCCGTCCTGCTGCTGGGCCCGCCCGCCGTCGACCAGGCACGGGACCTGGGCCGCGACATCGACCGGGTGGTGGCCCAGATCGACGATCTCCCCTGGATCGGCGACGACCTGCGCAAGGCGGGCACCGCCCAGGCGGTCGAGCGCTGGATCTCCGAGCTCCCCGACCGGTTGACCGGCGAGGACACACCCCTCGGGGACGCCGCCCTCAGAGTCGCCGACGCCGTGCTGGCGACCGCCTTCACCATCCTCGTGATCGTCAGCCTCCTGCTCGACGGCCCTCGCCTCGTTCGCGGGGCGCGCCGGCTCGTGCAACCGGCGCAACGCGAGCGGGCCGACCGCATCGGCCGGCTGGCCTACGACACCGTCGCCAAGTACGTCGCCGGGTCGCTCATGGTGGCGGTGGTCGCCGGCGTGGCCACCCTCGTCGCCGGGCTGGTGCTCGGCGTCCCCCTCGCTCCGCTGGTGGCGGTGTGGGTGGCTCTCTTCGACCTGGTGCCCCAGATCGGGGGGGCGGCGGGCGGGATCCCCTTCGTCCTGCTCGGCTTCACCAAGAGCGCCGGCACCGGCGTGGCCTGCGCGGTGTTCTTCATCCTGTACCTGCAGTTCGAGAACCACCTGCTGAGCCCGCTGATCGTCGGCCGGGCGGTGAAGCTCTCGCCCCCCGCCACCATGACCGCCGCCCTCGTCGGCGTCTCCGCCGGCGGCGTCGTCGGCGCCCTGCTCGCCGTCCCCCTGGTGGCGGCGGCGAAGGTCGTCTACCTCGAGCTGCGCTCCGGGCGGATGCCCCAACCGGCCCCGGAGGCGGGCTGACGAGTAGCGCGGGGAGCGTCGTATCGTGACGCGGTGGCAACCGACGTGCTCGTGCGGAACAACGTCACCGTCAGTGGCGACCCGGCGGGGCGGCCCATGGTGTTCGCCCACGGCTTCGGGTGCGACAAGAACATGTGGCGGTTCGTCGCCCCCGCCTTCGAGGACCGCTTCCGGACGGTGGTCTTCGACTACGTGGGGGCGGGCGGCTCCGACCTGACCGCCTACGACCCCGCGCGCTACGGCTCACTCGACGGCTACGCCGACGACCTCCTCGATATCTGCGCGGCCCTCGACATGCGGGACGTGGTGTTCGTCGGGCACTCCGTGAGCGCCATGGTCGGCGTCCTGGCCGCCATCGCCGAGCCGGACCGGTTCGGCGCGCTGGTGCTCGTGGGGCCGTCGCCCCGGTACATCGACGACGGCGACTACGTGGGCGGCTTCACGCGGGAGGACATCGACGGGCTGCTGAGCTCCCTCGACAGCAACTACCTGGGGTGGTCGAGCGCGATGGCGCCGGTGATCATGGGTAACCCCGACCGGCCCGAGCTGGGCGCCGAGCTCACCGCCAGCTTCTGCCGGACCGATCCCGAGATCCAGAGGCGCTTCGCCCGTGTCACCTTCCTCTCGGACAACCGGGACGACCTCGGCCGCGTCCCCGTCCCCGTCCTCGTGCTGCAGTGCTCCGACGACGCCATCGCCCCCGAGGTCGTCGGCGCCTACGTCCACGAGCACATCCCCGGTAGCCGGCTCGTGAAGCTGCAGGCGACCGGGCACTGCCCCAACCTCAGCGCGCCCGAGGAGACCGTCGCCGCGATCGCCGCCTTCGTCGGTACTGCATGACAGACCCCGACGGTGTGGTCACCGAGCCCGACGGGGCCGCGGGCTTCTACGCCGCTCTCCTCGAGGACGACCCCGCGGAGCTCTACGACAGCGCCCCCTGCGCCTACCTGTCGGCCCGGCCCGACGGGACGATCGTCAAGGTCAACGGCACCTTCCTGGCGTGGACGGGCTACCAGCGTGACGCCCTCGTCGACCGGCGACGGTTCCAGGACCTGCTGGCGCCGGGCGACCGCATCTTCTACGAGACCCATCTCGCTCCCCTGCTGCACATGCAAGGACGGGTCCGGGAGATCGCCGTCGAGCTCGTCTGCTCCTCGGGTGCCCGCCTGCCAGTCCTCGTCAACTCGGTGCTCCGCAGGGACCCCGCCGGCAGCCCGTTGGTGATCCGCACCGCCCTCTTCGACGCCACCGAACGGCGCGCCTACGAGCACGAGCTCTTGGCCGCCCGCCGCCGTGCGGAGGAGTCCGAGGCGCGGGCCACGGCCCTCGCCCGCACGCTCCAGACGACCTTCCTCCCGCCCGAGATCGTCGCCGTCCCCGGGCTCGACGTGGCCGGGGCCTATCGGCCGGCCGGTGACGGCAGCGAGGTGGGGGGCGACTTCTACGACGTGTTCGAGACGGGTCGGGGCACGTGGGCGGTGGTGCTGGGCGACGTGTGCGGCAAGGGCCCCGCCGCCGCGGTGGTCACCGCCCTGGCCCGCTACTCGGTCCGGGCCGAAGCTCTGCGCACCCCCTACCCCAGCGCCGTCCTCGCCGGGCTCCACGACACGCTCGTCCGCTACCACCCCGAGCACTTCTGCACGGCGGTGTTCACGATGCTCGAGCACCGCCCCGACGGGGTGCGGTTCACCGTCGCCTCGGGGGGGCACCACCTGCCGCTGCGCCGGCGGCCCGCCGCGACGTTCGAGGTCATCGGCGAGCCGGGCACCATCCTGGGCATGCTCGACAGGCCCCAGCTACGGGACAGCACCACCTGTCTCGGCCCCGGGGACGTGGTCGTGCTCTACACCGACGGGGTGACAGAGGCCCGCCGCGACGGCGCCTTCTTCGGCGACGAAGGGCTGCGCGCAACCGTCGCCGGTGCCGCCGCCGGAGGTGCCCAGGAGATCGCCGACGCCATCGTGTCCACCGCCCTCGACTTCCAACAGGGACACGCCAAGGACGACATCGCCGTGGTGGTCATCAAGGTGCCCGAGACCGCACCGGGTACGCCCTGACGCCCGCTCCTTACTTCGAGCAGAGCTGGACGGACGCCGAGACGGGGGCCACCTGCCACGTCGTGCTCGACCGGTTGCGGTACGGCGTGGCCAGCGGTGGCGTGCGCATGCGCCCCGGGTGCAGCCGCGACGAGGTGGCGGACCTCGCCGCGGTGATGTCGGTGAAGGAGGCGCTCCTGTACCGGCCGGGAGACACGTACCGGCCGTACGGGGGAGGCAAGGGCGGCATCGACTTCGAGCCCGCCGCCTCCGGCGCCCGCGGAGTGTTGTGGCGGTACGTGGCCTCCGTGCGCCCCCTGCTGGAGTCGTGCTGGGCGACGGGGCCTGATCTCGGCGTGCGCCAGGCGGACCTGGACGAGGCGGCCGCCGCCGTGGGGTTGCGATCAACGATCCATGCCGTCCTGGCGCACGTCCCCGACGGCGCCGACCAAGGGCTTCGCCGACTGGGGACGGCCTTTGCGCACCAGGTCGGCGGCCTGGGGCTCGCCGACGTCGTGGGCGGCTACGGCGTGGCCCGGGCCGCGGTGGCGGCGCTCCGCCTCCGGGGCGACGACCCGGCTGGCTGCTCCGCCGTCGTGCAGGGGTTCGGATCGATCGGCGGGGCCGCCGCCCGGTACCTGGCCGCTGCCGGCATGCGGGTCGTCGCCGTTGCCGACGCCGCCGGCACGGTCGCCAACCGGCGCGGCCTCGACGTCGAACACCTGCTCCGCCACCGCAGCGCACGTGGCCTCGTCGACCGTTCCCGCCTCCGGCCGGGCGACGAGCTGCGCCCGAGCCGCGCCTGGCTCACGAGCCCCGCCGACGTCCTCGTGACCGCGGCCGTCTCCTACGCCGTCGACGAGCAGGACCTGGACGCGCTCGCTGCCCGCTACGTCGTCGAGGGCGCCAACCTCTCCCTCACCCCCGCCGCCGACCGAACCCTCACCGCCCACGGTGTCACGATCGTCCCGGACGTCGTCGCCAACTGCGGCACCAACGCGTGGTGGTGGTGGACGCTCTTCGGCGACATCGACCCGACCCCGGAGGCGTCGTTCACACGGATCGCCACCGTCATCCCCGAGCTCGTCGAGGCGGTCCTCGGGGGCGCCGACCGGGAGGGCGTCACGACCCGGCAGGCGGCCGTGCGCCTGGCCGAGCACAACATGGCTCTTCTCGACGTCAGCCGTCAGTAACCGAGGTCGGGATCGACGACCCCGGTCAGCGGCTCGCCTCTCGCGAACCGCCCGACGTTGTCGGTGATCCGCCCCTGCAGCAACGGGATCACCATCTCCCACGTAGTGGCGGTGTGCGGGGTGACGATGCAGTTCGGCATCGACCACAGCGGATGACCCTCGGGAAGGGGCTCGGGGTCGGTGACGTCCAGGCCGGCGCCTCCGATCCGGCCGGCGCGGAGGGCGTCCACCAGATCGTCGGTGACCACATGCCGGCCGCGGGCGATGTTGACGAGCCACGCGTGGCGATCCATCCCCTCCAGCTGGTCTCGCCCGAAGAACCGGTCGGTCTCGGCGGTGAGGGCAAGGGCGAGGATGACGGCGTCGGCCGCCAACACGTCGTCCCTCTGGTCCCAGCCGACCACCCGCTCGACACCTCGCATCGGAGCGGGATGCTTGCGCACGACGGTGACGCGGCACCGGAACGGCTCGAGCAGTCGGACGAGCTGCGCCGCCACCCCGCCCCCGCCGAAGATCGTCACCCGCCCGCCGACCAGGCGAGTCCCTGCCGGATGGGACCACGCCCGCGCCTGGCTGTAGGGCTTGAGGTGGTGCAAGCCGGCGAGGGTCAAGCACAGCCCGTGCTCGGCCACCAGGGCGGCATACAGCCCCTTGCCGCTCGTCCAGACGTGCTCCTCGTCCAAGACCCCTGCCGCCCGCTGGTCGTCGACGCCGCTCCAAGGCAGCTGGACCCACCGGATACCCGGGTGACGCCGCAGCGTCTCCCGGAGCTCCGCCGGACCGAGGCCCGGCTCGGAGACCCCGGCCGCCCACACCAGCCCTTCGGCGGCACCCGGGTCGACGACCGTGCCGCCGCCTGCCTCGACTGCCGTGCCCGCCCAGGCGCACTCGGGAGGTAGCACGGCGATGCCCACCGGTCGGTTCACGGACGGCATGGCTCGCTCGGGACTCGCTCTCACGCCGGACAAACGAGTGGGCGCTGAGGGACTCGAACCCCCGACCGCCTCCTTGTAAGGGAGGTGCTCTCGCCAGCTGAGCTAAGCGCCCGAATCGTCGTCGGGCCAACAACGCTACCGCTGTCGCTCAGGGATCCCGCCGACGGCGCCGAGCTGGCTGACTGATCGCGCCGCACCAGCCGACGCCGGCGGTTCGCAGTACTCTCGTCGCCAGGCGAGGGAGCGCGGGGGGTCGTCGAGGTATGTCATTGGCGAGCAGGGGCGACATGCCTGCGGACCTCATGCGCCAGTACCTCAAGGAGATCGGCGGCTACGAGCTCCTGACGGCAGCCGACGAGGTCGAGTTGGCCAAGCTGATCGAAGCCGGTCGGAGGGCCGACGCCGAGCTGTCGGCCCAGGGGCCGACCCTCGACGAGGCCCGGCGCCGGGAGCTGGAGAGCCGCTCGCTCGAGGGTCACGCCGCCAAGCAACGGTTCATCCAGAGCAACCTGCGGCTGGTCGTCTCCATCGCCAAGCGCTATCAGCCCTGCGGGCTCCCGCTCCTCGACCTCGTCCAGGAAGGCAACCTCGGCCTCATGCGGGCGGTCGAGAAGTTCGACCACCGGCGGGGTTTCAAGTTCTCGACCTACGCCACCTGGTGGATCCGCCAGGCGGTGAGCCGGGCCATCGCCGACAAGAGCCGCACCATCCGGGTGCCCGTCCACATGGTCGAGACCGTGGCCCAGGTGTCGCGGGCCACCACCCGCCTGACCCGGGCCCTCGGGCGGGAGCCCACCGTCGCCGAGCTCAGCGTGGACACGGGCCTCCCGCCCGAACGGGTCACGGACGCCCAGCGGGTCGCCCCCGACCCGGTGTCGCTCTTCGAGCAGGTCGGCGACGACAACGCCGAGCTGGCCGACTTCCTCGAGGACCCCAACGCACAGGCGTCGTTCGACGCCGCCGTCGGGGCGATCGAGCGCGAGGAGCTCCGGGCCGTGCTGGCCACGCTCTCGGAGCGGGAGCAGCGGGTGCTCGAGCTGCGCTTCGGTCTCGTCGGCGACCGGCCTCGCACCCTGGAGGAGGTCGGTCAGGAGTTCCGGCTCACCCGAGAGCGGATCCGCCAGATCGAGGCCAAGGCGCTGTCCAAGCTGCGGCACCCCGCCACCCCTCCCGACGGGAGCGATCCCCCGCCCCGCTTGTGGCGCGACTGACTCAAGAACGAGAGGATGCCGGGCGGTTGGCTCGCCCCAGGGCGACCAGCGCCGCCGCCGTCTCCCGCTGGACGTTGGGCAGGGCGTCGGGCGGGAACCAGCGGGCCTCCACGATCTCGGCCGACCGGGGGGAGGGCTCGTCGTCGCCGATGAACTGGGTGCGGTAGATGACGTCCACCCGGCGGCGACGGGCGTCGACGACGACTCTGGCGTTGTCCTCCAGCTCGACGGCCAGGCCGACCTCCTCCCGCAGCTCGCGGACGGCGGCGTCAATGGCGTCCTCGTTGCGCTTCAGCAGCCCTCCGGGCAAGGCCCACGACTTCCGGTAGGACTGGCGGACGAGGAGCACCGCCCCGTCGGACCGCTCGACGAAGCACATCGCCCCCACCCAGTAGGACGGCGTCATCCGGCGCACGAGGAACACCCGGACCTGCCAGGGCAGGACCCGCCACACGCGGAAGAGGAGGGGCCGCAGCCCGGACGCCACCGACCGAGACTAGGCCGACCGGCCGAGGGTGCCCCGCTCCGGCCGGTCAGCCGACACCGGTGCGGGCGGCGACCACCTCGGCCAGCAGCTCGGGTGTGGCCGCGGCCACGGGGATCCGCCGGGCGGTCGCGTCGCGGGTGACCAGGTCGCGGCCCAAGGCGTCGGCGACGGCGGCGCCCGCCTCCAAGAGGACCAGCATGCCGCCCAGGTAGTCCCACGGGCCGTGAGCGTTCTGGCTCCAGTCGACGTAGGCGTCGAGCTGCCCGCAGGCCACCGCGCAGAGGTCGAGGGCGGCCGCCCCCAGGGACCGGACCTGGCGCCAGCCCAGGCGCTGGGGCGGGACGCTGGTGAGCCCGAGCAGGGCGTCGCCCAGGGAGCGGCACGCAGTGGGACCCATGGGGCCCCCGTCGCGGGTGGCGCCCGCGCCCCGCACCGCTTCGAAGCGCTCCCCCGTCGCCTGGTTGACGACGAGGGCGGCCAGCGGCCCCTGGGCGTCGAGGGCGCACAGGCTGGTGGCGAACCAAGGGATCCCTCTGGACGCGTTGGTCGACCCGTCCACGGGGTCGACGACGACGAGCAGCTCGCGGTCGCCGTGATGCAGGCCGCTCTCCTCGCTCAGCACGCCCACCCCGGCGGCCTCGAGCACCTCGAAGGCGGCGTCGTCGGCGGCCAGGTCGCTGCGGTACTGGCCTGTCCGGGTTCCCGCCGGCCCCCAGTCGTCGAGGCCGTCGAGGGCCCTCCGCACCGCCGCCGCCGACGCGGACAGCAGCTCGAGCACCTCGTCGACCCCCATCGACCGCCGACGCTATAGGCGGTCCGCCTCGCCTACGCTCGATCCGTCCCGTCCGCCCAGGAGGTGATTGTTGGCCGCCATCGACGTGGCCGGCTACGTCGCCGAGCTCAAGGACCACGCCGTCGACCACGGCTTCCACGTCCACGACGAGCGCCACTTCGTCGAGACGTACTCGCTGCGCCAGGTCTGGGAGGTCGACCTGCACCCGGAGGAGGGCTGCGGGGGGCCCCTCGACCTGCACCTGGCGCTCGAGGTCGAGCCCCGGATCCTGCTGGCGTTCGAGGACGTCGTCGCCGAGCTCCCCGACGACGACGAGCCCGCCGACGAGTTCCACTTCCCCCTCATCTTCACCTGGGCCCTCCCGCCGCTGCCCAAGGGGCCCGACCTGCTGCTCCTCGCCACCGACCTGGCTGGCGTGGGCGGGCCCGAGCTGCCGCTCGAGGTGTCCGCCATCGACTCGTTCGGGTCGGTCACCGACGCACCCGAACGCAGCCTCACCGTCGTGGCCCGCCAACAGGTCTCCCTCGCCCGGGTCCTCGCCGGCGAGGAGCTGTTGTGCGACGTGCTCGACCGCTGCCTGGCCGTCAGCCGGTTCCTCCTCGCCCAGGCGCCCGAGTGGGGGGTGTGACCCTGGCGAAAACCTCTTGACGTCCCGGGGCCGCCGGCCTTATGGTGATCGTCGAGCCCCGAGGGGGAAACCGAGGCGACGCCCGAAAGGGCGACGCCAACGGACTTCCTTGGGGCTCGCTCGCGTCCCTTCCGTGCGCCCAGGGGTACCGTGGACCCGCTGCCCGGATGGCGGAACGGTAGACGCGGAGGCCTCAAAAGCCTTTGTCCGAAAGGGCGTGCGGGTTCGAATCCCGCTCCGGGCACGGACTGGCAGCCGCGAAGGTGCTGGTCAGACGGTTGCGGCCGTGCGTGCGATGGCATGACGTGACCGCCGTGGTCACAGCTTGGTCACAAGAGAGGGAGCGCGGCCCGCAATGGCGGAAGACCGGTGGTACTCCCGAGCACTCCCGATCCTCGAGGCCGTCGCGACGGTCGAGGGCACTGACGAAGCGAAGATCCTCCCGATGGCGGCCCTCGGTCACCGGATTGACGAAACGCCGGATGGCGTACTGGTCGAGGTCGAGCGGCTCCTCGAGAGTGGGTATCTCGCGGGCGAACTCAAGAGACCCTTCGCCGGTGATGACTACCTGCAGTTCGCTCGGTTGGGAGCGGCGGGCGCGCGGGCAGTCGGGGCTTGGCCATCGACTGACCCCTACGAAGCACTCCTTGTGCTCTTGGAGCGCCGCGTCGCCGAAGCACCGGACGAAGAAACGCGCTCGAAGTGGCGCAGGGTTCGCGACACCATTCGCAGTCTTGGCGGAGACGTTGGCTCGAATCTGATCGCGGGTGTCTTGATTGAGCTTGGCAAGGCCGGGCTCTAGACCGCGTCCCCATCAACCAGCGCAGCCACCGCCGTCGCGGCGTCGGAGTCGGCCTTGGGCATCAGGTGGCCGTACTTGTCGTAGGTAAAGCTCACCGAGGCGTGGCCGAGGCGCTTCGAGATGACCAGGGCATCCTGACCAGCGGCGATCAGGTGGGCGACGTGCGTGTGGCGTAAGTCGTGGAAGCGGATTCGCTTCACACCGGATCGGGCCACTCGCCGAGCAAACGTCTTGGCCACGGACTCAGGGTCGAGCGGTTCGCCCGTCGGTCCGCAGAACACGAGGTCGTGGTCCGTCCATCCCTCCCCCACTCACGGCCAACCGCGTCTCCAGTTGACTTTGGCGGTGGGCACGGAGGACTCGCAGGGTCTCGGCGTCGAGCTCGAGGCTCCGGCGTCCATGATCCGACTTCGGGCGCTCGCGGAACACGAGCGCGTGATCAACGGTGATGAGCTGCTGACGGACGGTGATCCGCCCGGTGTCCAAGTCGACATCGCTCCAAGGAAGTCCGCACACCTCACCACGTCGCATCCCCGACATCGCAGCCGTGCGGAACAGCGCAAACAGGTCATCGGTGCTCACCGACCGCAAGAATGAAGCAAGTTCATCGGGCGTCCACCACGCCATCTCCGGGGCACGTGCCGACTTTGCGGAAGGCGGATCGGCGTCGAGGCGACGTTCCGGACTGTCAACGGACAATCAGTCGCTTCCGTACAGCGTCTGACAGCGCCTTTGGAGAGGATCACGTGCACGTACGCACCATGCGAGGGCTGAGTCCACCTTTGCCGTCTCGGCGGCCGGACTCGAGGAGTCGGGCGTCAGGCGGTCGAGGTCCATCGCGGTCAACGCCCGAGCCGAATACCTCCGAGCGCCGGCCGAACGTGAGTGGCGATGTGGCGGGTGTAGCCGTCAACCGTCGAAGGCGACCGGCCCGACGTTGCAAGACTCGCCGTCCACCCGTCGAAGTAGGCCGCCACGGTCAGTCGGTTCGGCTCAACGTAGGTCTGATCGCGGGCGCTCCCCCCTGCACCCAGGCGTTGCCGCGCTGGTCGCAGCGTTGTCTGGCTAGACGCTGGTCGGCGCAGTCATCTTCGACTTCTCTGGGGCCACGGCTATGCGGGTCGCTTCAGTTCTTGGGGCGGCGACGACGATGGGAGCCCCGCCCCGCAAGATGCGTAGCGATGGCAGTTTGCTGGCCTTTCCTGACTCTCGCGACGAACTTTCGAATAGACCGAGTACGTCAGTAGGCTGCGCGTGAGGCTTGGGGAGGGCGGTTCCACGCAAGGCTGGGGCAAAACGCGACGACGAGTAGCTGACCACGGGAGAGGTGGCGCGGCTGCTTGGTGTCTCGCCGAGGACGGTGGCCCGCTGGGCGAGTGTGAGGGCCGCATCGCCTACGTCGTGACCCTCGGGGGGCACCGGCGATTCGCGCGCTCTGTAGTGAGCAGACCCGTGTCTCGATGGAGGACTACTGAGGGCTCGGCGGGTCGAGGGCTGGGGAGCTCAACCCGCCGAAGTCCCTGTATCGATCACTATGT
>DATACM010000203.1:0-5562 GCA_036259055.1 Acidimicrobiales bacterium
CCCCCCCCCCCCCCCCCCCCCTTCCGCGTCAGCGCCGGTGCTCGATGAGGTCGCAGTAGCAGCCGGCGTCGGAAGGGAGATCGGCAGCAGTCCTCTTGAGGCCCACGAGCTCCCGTCGCAGCTCGGCCATCTCGGCCAGGCGGCGGTCGAGGTCGGCCAGTTGGCGGTCGACCGCCTCGAGGACGTACTCGCAAGGTCGCTCCCCCCGCTCGCGAAGCCTCAGGATCTCGGAGATCTCCGCCAGCGACAGACCGAGCCGCTGTGCCGTTCTGACGAACCGGAGGCGGTCGAGGTCGTCGTCGGTGTAGTCCCGGTAGCCGGACGGGAGACGCTCGGGCTGGGGGAGCAGCCCGATGCTCTCGTAGTACCGGACCGTCTTGGGATTGACGCCGACGTGATCGGCCAGCTCTCCGATGCGCATCGTGACTCGCCGCCTAGGCGACGGGCTCGTAGCCGGCTTCGGTGAGGCGGGCCCGGAGCTCGTCCTCGCTCACCTGGGTCTCGTCGAAGCTGACCTTCACGTCGTTGCGCTCGGCCGACGGCACGACGAGCGCCACACCGGTCAGACCCGACAAAGCCGCCCTGATGGTGTTCTCGCACCCTGCGCAGTGGATCTCGGCGACCTTGAAAGTGGCGGTGGCCATGAACGCCTCCTCGATGACTGCAACGTTGACCTTCCAGCGGCGGGAAGCTGTTGGATGTCGAGAACTACCACGCCTCGACGAGTTCCTCAAAGGAGAGATGGCCATGGCCACCCCTGGCTGGGTGGACGAGACGGTGGGCCCCGACGGGCTGGCTCGCTTCCGCGCCCGCGTCGGGGGCCTCCACTGCTCGCTGTGCACGGGCACCCTCGAGAAGGCCCTCGGGAGCCGCCCGGGGGTGGCCAAGGTGGCGGTCAGCCTCACCCACGAGCAGGCGCTGGTCGAGTACGACCCCGCCGAGGTCCGGCCGCAGGACCTCCTCGACACCCTCCGGGACATCGGCTACACCGCCCGGGACCCGGCCAAGGTCCGCCCCTACGAGGAGGAGGAGGCCGAGCTGGTCGCCGAGGGCCGGCGGCTGCTGTGGGGGATCGCCTTCAGCCTGCAGACGATCTCCCTGCTCATGTCGGTGGCCGGCGTCTGGTACATCTGCGCCGCCGTCGGGGTGAGCTTCCTGGCCGTCGCCTACCTGCTCCTTCGGCCCCGCGGACGGGCCGCCGCGCTGGCCGGCACCGCCGTGCTCGCAGCCGTCACCGTCGCCACGCTCGTCGTCGAGATCAGCGGCGTGATCGAGCCGGCGGTGCCTTGGATCGTCGCCTCCTTCGCCCTCTTCGTCGTCTTCGGCCTGGCCCGCCACATTCTGGTGATGTCGCTCCAGTCCCTGCGCCGGGGGATCCTCAACCAGCACGTCATGCTGGAGGCGGCGGCGCTCGCCGGCCTGGCCGGTGGCACCATCGGCCTCGTCTTCCGGCCCGACGACTACCCCACCGGGCCGTTCTTCGGCGTCTCCGTCCTGGTCGCCACCTACCACCTCTTCTCCGAGTGGCTGTCGCTTCTCGTCAAGACGCGCAGCAGCCAGGCGGTCAAGCGCCTGCTGGAGCTGCAGCCCGACGTGGCCCGGGTGGTACGCGACGGCGCCGAGAGGGAGGTCCCCATCGACGAGGTGGCCGTGGGCGACCTGGTCCGGGTCCGCCCGGGGGAGCGCGTGCCCGTCGACGGAGAGGTCGTCGACGGACACTCGGCGGTGGACCGGTCGCTGGTCACCGGTGAGCCGGTCCCCGTCGAGCGCTCACCGGGGGACGAGGTCACGGGCGGCTCGATCAACGGGAGCGGGACGCTGCTCGTGCGGGTGTCAGCGGTCGGCGAGGAGAGCTTCCTGGCCCAGGTCGTGCGCCACGTCGAGGACGCCCGGGCCCTCAAGCCGGGAATCCTGCACCTCGTCGACCGCATCCTGCGGATCTACGCCCCGGCCGTCCTCTCCCTCTCCGCCGGCGCGTTCCTCGCCTGGACGTTGGGCGCCTGGGTGCTCGGCGGCGGTCCCGACCTCGAGCGCGCCGCCTTCGCCGCCCTGAGCGTGCTGGTCATGGGCTACCCCTGCGCGGTGGGGATCGCCGCTCCCCTCTCCATCGTGCGGGGGGCGGGGGAGGCGGCCGACGAGGGCATCGTCATGCGGACCGGCGAGGCCTTCCAGGCCTTCCGCCAGGTTCGCACCGTCGTGCTGGACAAGACGGGGACGCTGACCGAGGGGCGGCCGACGGTGCGTGAGATCGAGGCGGTGGGCGAGCCCGACGAGCTCCTCGCCGTCGTCGCCGCCGCCGAGTCGTCCTCCGAGCACCCCCTCGCCCAGGCCGTGCTCACCGCCGCCCTCGAGCGCGACCTCGACGTGCCTCCGGTCGAGGACTTCGACTCCGTCGCCGGCCTCGGCGTGCTCGCCCGCATCGGCGGCAAGCGGGTGCTGGTGGGCAGCCCCCGGTTCCTGGAGGGGGAGGGCGTCGACGTGGGCGGGCTCGCCCGGCGGATCGCCGAGCTGGAGGAGGCGGGGCGGACGGTGGTCGCCGCGAGCCGCGGCGGCCGGCTGCTGGGCGCCATCGCCTTCGACGACCGGCTGCGCCCCGACGCCGTCGACGCGGTGGCGGCCATGCGGCAGGCCGGGATCCGACCCGTCCTCGTCACCGGTGACAACCGCCCGGCGGCCGAGCGGGTGGCCGCCGAGCTCGGGATCGACGAAGTCCACGCCGCCGTGCTCCCGGACGAGAAGGCCGACGTCGTGCGGGCCCTGCAGACGATGGGGCGGGTGGCCATGGTGGGCGACGGCATCAACGACGCCCCCTCGCTCATGCAGGCCGACGTGGGAGTGGCCATGGGGGCCGGCACCGACATCGCCATCGAGTCGGCCGACGTCGTCGTCGTCGGCAACCGGCTGACGTCGATCCTGACCGCCCGGGAGATCAGCTCCCACAGCTACCGCAAGACGTGCCAGAACGTGACGCTCGCCTTCCTCTTCAACGGCGTCGGCATCCCCCTCGCCGCCACCGGGCTCGTGTACCCGGTGTGGGCCATGGTGGCCATGGCCCTCAGCGTCACGAGCATCTTCGTGAACTCGCTGTGGGGCCGGCCGGCGCTGTTCTTCGAGGCCGTACTGAGCGTCGGCCGCTCCGCCCGGCCCTGAGCTGGCGGTGGGCCCGGTCAGGCCCGGGCCAGCACCGTGTCGACCAGCTGGCGCTCCAGGTCGGGCGGGAACGGGCGGCCGGGGTTGAGGAAGAACATGCGGGTCACCGTGCCCCCGTCGAAGAACACCAGGAAGTCCTGGAAGATGGGGACCTCGAAGCCGTCGGGGAACATCATCCTGACGTTGATCCGGGATGCCGACGTCTCCTGGGCGAGGTTCGGGAAGTCGAGGCGCGTGACCTCCGTCGGGCTCGGGGTGGCTCCTTCGGGGGCGCTGCGCTTGGCGTCGGCGGTGAAGGCCTCGGTGGCGCACCGCGTGAAGTTGGGCCCGTTGACGGCGTTGGCGACGGCCCTTGCCGCCGCCTCGGGCATGTACTCCACCGTCGACCGCACCTGGGTGGCCAGGTCTCTCAGGAACGGCTGGGAAGTGGCTACGCCCAGGGCTGGGCCGGTGCTCTCGACCCCGAGGCACCGGGTGAGGTCACCCCAGACCGTCTCCAGGTTGAGCATGGCCTCGGGCTCCTCCTTCCATCCTGGTGGGAAGTCACCGATCTGGAGGACCGCCGAGCTCGCCTTCTGGGCCAGCGCGGGGTCGGACGACTGGCGCGGCGGGGAGGTCGACGCCGTGGCCGTCGGCGTGACCGTCGTTGGCGCGCTGGTCGACGCGGCGTCCTCGCCGTCGTCGCCTCCGCCACAGCCTGCGAGGAACACGGCGGCGAGCAAGAGCCATGTGAGCAGTCGGCGGCGCACTGTGACGTTCACGGCATCAACTCCGGCGGGGGGCGGCCTCTTGAGGGGAGCGGATCTCGGTGCCGCTCTTCACGCCCGTGACGAACAGCTGCTTGTTGTCCTCGAACGTCGGGAACTGCCCGGGCGTGAAGTACCACTGGTCGAGGACCCGCTTGCGGAAGATCAGCTCCGTCTCGGGGTAGTAGAGCGGCAGGACGGGGACGTCGTCGGCGATCATCGTCTGCATTTGCGCAACCAGGCGCCTGCGCTCGCCCTCGTCGAAGGTGATCAGCTGCCGTTCGGCCAGGTCGTCGAACGCCGGGTTCACGTAGTTGGTGGCCGAGGTGAGCGACTCCGGCACCCGTGAGGAGAAGAGGCGGCGCAGCTGATCGGGGTCGGAGTTGGGGCCTCCGGGGGCGGGCCCGGGGTAGGGCAGCACCACCATGTCGTAGCCGCCGAAGAGCTTGTTGCCGAACAGCTCGGGACCGATCTGCACCCCCTTGGGCCGCAGCTCCACCCCGATCCTCCGGAGCGAGGCCAACAGGACCTGCGACAACGCTTCCTCGGCGTTGTCGAACCGGAGCTCGAAGCTGAGAGGGCTGCCGTCGGGCGCCTGGCGGACACCGCCTCCGGACGGCGCCCGGTAGCCGGCGCCGTCGAGGAGGGCGTTGGCCCCGGCCACGTCGAGCTCGTACTGGCGGACGGGCGTGAAGAACGGGTTCTCCGGGCTGAGGAACCCGGGGTTTCCGGGAAGACCCCTCCCGTTGGCCAGGCGGGCCACCAGCTCCTTGCGGTCGACGGCCATGGCACAAGCCTGGCGGAACCGCGCGTCCGCCAGCGGCCCTTCCTGGGCCAGGTTCCAGTAGATCGAGCCGGTGATGTACCCGCCCTGCTGGGTGATCATCCCGAAGGCGGGATCGCGGAGGAAGGGATCGAGGATGTCCTGGCGCAGGGAGAAGCCCCTGGCCACGTCGGCCGCGCCGGTGAGCAGGGCGGGGAACGGCTCGGTGATGTTGTTCATCTCGATGCGCCTCACGAACGGCCGGCCCAGGAAGTAGTCGTCCCTCGCGGTGTACAGCATGGGCCCCCCGTCGCCGCCGTACGAGTCGAGCCGGTAGGGGCCCGAGCCGACGAGAACCTTGGTGTCGAGGGCCGCTCCGGGGTCGTCGATCGACGACCAGACGTGCTTGGGGATGATCGGCAGCGAGCCGGCGACCTCGACCGGGAAGGTGACCAGCGGCTTCTCGAGGGTGACCTCGACCGTGTGGGACCCGATGGCCGTCACCTTGGCGATGCCCTGGGGCGGCTGGATGATCACCGGCGGCGACAACGTCTCCTGCTCGGCGTAATAGTCGAAGGTGAAGACGACGTCCTCGGCGGTCAGGTCCCTCCCGTCGCTCCACTTCACGTTCTGCCGGAGCTCGAACGTGTACGTGAGATGGTCGTCCGAGCTCCTGACGCTCCTGGCCAACCACGGGAGCAGCTCGCCGCTGCCGTCCTTCCACAGCAAGGTGTCGTACAGCAGGCTCATCTGGATGTAGCCGATGTCCGCGTTGGCGGCGAACGGGGACGGGAAGCCGAGGGCGCCGTGGGCGAGGCGCACCGTCGGACCTCCGCTGGCATCCGGTCCGGACGTCGGGCTCCGGGTGCAGGACGACAGGGCCAGGACACCCAGGCCGCCGAG
>DATACM010000204.1:0-4701 GCA_036259055.1 Acidimicrobiales bacterium
GGCTACCTGGGGCGGCCCGGCCTCACCGCCGAGCGCTTCGTCCCCGACCCCTTCGCCGACCGGCCCGGCGCGCGCCTGTACCGCACCGGCGACCGCGGCCGGTGGCTTCCCGGGGGTGAGGTGGAGTTCGTCGACCGTCTCGACCACCAGCTCAAGGTGCGGGGGTTCCGCATCGAGAGCGGCGAGGTGGAGGCGGCGCTGGTCGGGCATCCCGCCGTCTCCGAGGCGGTGGTCACGGCCAGGGAGGACACGCCGGGGGACAAGCGGCTGGTGGCGTACTTCGTCGCCGCCGGGGCGCCCCCACCCGGCTCCAGCGAGCTGCGCCGGTTCCTTTCCGACCGGCTGCCGCCCTACATGGTCCCGACCGCGTTCGTCCCTGTCGACGCCTTCCCCCAGACGCCCAACGGCAAGATCGACCGGGCGGCGCTGCCCCCCCCGCCGCACACCCGTCCCGACCTGGCGACGGAGTGGGTGGCCCCCCGCAGCCCCAGCGAGGAGGCGCTGGCGTCGATCTGGTCGGAGGTGCTCGGCTTCGAGGGCGTCGGCGTCCACGACGACTTCTTCGAGCTGGGCGGGCACTCGCTGCTGGCCACCCAGGTCGTCGCCCGGGCCCGGGAGGCCTTCGCCCGCGACCTCCCGCTGCGGGCCATCTTCGAGCGCCCCACCGTCGCCGCCCTGGCCGAGCTGGTCGACGCCGGGGTCGAGCAAGCGGCGTCGGCGCCCCCGCTGGTGCCCCAGCCCCGCCGGCCCGGAGACCGCCTCCCGCTCTCGTTGGCCCAGGAGCAGATGCTGAGACTCGAGTTGGAGGCCCAGCCGGCCGGGCTCTACAACGTCACCGCCCTGCACCGGTTCTCGACGCCGGTCGACCACGGCGCCCTCCGGCGCGCCCTGGAGTACATGGCCGAGCGCCACGAGAGCCTGCGGAGCGGCTTCGCCGTCGACGCCGACGGGCCCTACCAGTTCGTGGCGCCGACCGTGGCGGTCGAGCTCACCTTCTCCGAGATCGACGTGGCCGACGAGGCGGAGGCCGAGGCGGAGCTGCACCGGCGGGTCGCCGAGCAGGACGCCGCCCCCTTCGAGCTGGCGTCCCCTCCGCTGTTTCGCGCCGAGCTGATCTCGCTGGGCGCAGGCCACAGCCAGCTGGCCGTGACGTTCGACCACCTGATCGTCGACATGACCTCGGCCTACATCTTCCTCGGCGAGGTGGCCACGGCCTACGAGGCCCTGGCCGAAGGCCGGGCACCCGAGCTGTCGCCGCTGCCGGTGCAGTACGCCGACTTCGCCATCTGGCAGCGGGCGTGGCTGAGCGAGCAGCGGCTCGCCGAGCAGTACGAGTACTGGCGCAAGGTCCTGACGGGCATGCCGCTGGGCCCGGCGGTCCCCTTCGACCACCTTCCCGGCGCGCCGACCAGACGGATCGCCAAACTGGCCGTCACCGTTCCCCCCGACCTCTACCGCCGTCTGCAGGCGATCGCCCGGTCGGCCCGGACGACGCCGTTCGTCGTCGTCACCGCCGCGGTGAAGGCGCTCCTGAGTCGCTACGGCGGTATGACCGACATCGTCCTGAGCACGACGCTGAGCGGCCGACAGCGCAACGAGTGCGAGGGCGTGATCGGCATGTTCGCCGGGGTGGGGCGCATGCGCACGGACCTGTCGGGCGACCCGACCTTCGCCGAGGTGGTCGAGCGGGTGCGCGACACCGTGCTCGGGCTGTTCGAGCACCAGGACATCCCCTTCATGAAGGTGCGCGACACCCTGTTCCCCGACTTCCCCCGGATGGGCGACTACGTCCGCACCGCCTCCGTCATCCCCATCGAGCTGCTGTACTTCCACGCCGCCCACGACCACTGGGCCCCGGGGTCGGGTGTGGTCGAGCGCCCGGGGTCCGAGAAGGCGGTGGACGACATCTTCTTCAGGGGGCAGCTCCAGCCTCTCAGCCTGACGTTCGTGGACGACGGCAGCCAGATGTGGGGCCATCTGAGCTACAAGCTCGACTTCTACGACGAGGCCACGGTGCAGGACCTGGCGTCGGGCCTCGAGCGGCTCCTCGTCGCGGTCGCCGCCGACCCCGGGATGCGGCTCGGGGAGCTACCGGTGCAGCCTGCCGCCCTGAGAGCCGGCCATGGCTGACCGGTCCGCCACCAGGCTGGTGCTCCTAGGGACGGCGGGAGGCCCCCTGCCGTCGCCCACCCGTGCGGGGATCGCCCAGGCGGTGGTCGTCGCCGGGCGGGTGTACCTGGTCGACTGCGGGAGCGACGTCACCCGTCAGCTGCGGCGGGCTCGCCTCCTCTCCTCCCTGCACCAGGTGTTCCTCACCCACCTGCACTCCGACCACGACTGCGACTACTTCAACCTCTTCCTCCTGGGCTGGCCGATCGTCCAGCACAACCCGCCGGTGCACGTCTGGGGGCCCGGCTCCGCCGGTCCGATGTGCGCGCTCCCGGCCGAGGCGCCGGGGGAGGTGGACATCCCGCTCGTCAACCCGGACAACCCCACGCCCGGCATCGTCGACGTGACCCGCTACCAGGTCCAGGCCCACGCCTTCGACATCAACGTCCGGATGCGGGACTCGGGGCGCAAGGACCTCACCACCCTCGTCGTCCCCCACGAGATCGCCCTGCCCGAGGGGCTGGGCGCCCAGGCGCCCGAGCCGGTGGCGCCGCCCATGAGCCCGCTCCTCGTCACCGAGGACGACGACGTGCGGGTGACCGTCATCCTCGTGCCCCACGTGCCGGTGTTCCCGTCGTTCGCCTTCCGCTTCGACACCGCCGCCGGGTCCGTCGTCGTCTCCGGCGACACCGCCCCCTCCGAGAACCTGGTGGCGCTCGCCCGGGGGGCCGACATCCTCGTGCACGAGGTGTTCGACGACGCCCCCGACCGGCGCCCCGACGACGACGACTGGGAGGCGGCCCAACGGCGGAACCACCTGCTGACCTCGCACACACCGCTCCGGGAGGTCGGCGCCATCGCCGCCCAGGCGGGGGTCGGGCGCCTCGTTCTGACGCACTTCATCCCCGGCGACGACGAGCTCCCCGACGAGCACTGGGTCAAGGGCGTCGCCGGTGACTTCGACGGCGAGGTGATCGCCGGGAGGGACCTGCTCGAGCTCAGCCTCTGAGGGTCCCGCCGCCGGGGAGCGAGCGCCTCAGGCTCCGGCGCAGGCGGGAACCGCCGTCCCAAACCGGTTCCCCGACCAGGTGTTGGCGCCGCACGTGTCGCCGGGACTGGTGTCCCTCAGGTCGGTCCCCCGGTTGTTGCGCGCCAGGTTGTCGACGATGCGGTTGCCCTGGCCGGCGACCAGGATCCCGATCTGGGCGTTGCGAGTCACCTGATTGCCCTGGATCAGGTTCCGCGCCGAGCCGCTCTGGACGTTGATGCCGTGCCTGCCGTTGCTCTGGACGGTGTTCCCGGTCACCATGGCGTCGCTCACCGGCCCGAAGAGGGAGATGCCGTCCCGCCCGCTGGCGACGATCTTGTTCCCGGTGACGACATGACCGCTCCCGTGCTCCAGGCTGATCCCGTGGGCTCCCATGAAAGCGTTCGTGTGCACGACGTTGTTCCTGATGGTGTTCCTCGCCGCCCCGGCCGGCAGCGAGACGCTGTCGAAGGTCGAGACGCCGGAGAAGCGTCCGTTGCTCACGACGAGGTTGTCGGCCACCACGTTGTCCGACGAGTTCTCGAGGACGACGCCGTTTCCTCCCTGGTTCCGCACCGCTCGGATGCCCGTGACCCGGTTCCCGGACCCTTGCGTAACCCGGACTCCGTGGTAGAAGTCTCGGACCGTGCCGTTGGTGACGGTGACGTTGCGCTGACCGAGGATGCGCACGCCCGCGGCCTGGTGCTCGACCACCAGCCCGCCTTCGCCGAAGATCGTGTGGCCGTTGAGGTTGACGGTGATGTTGCTGCCCCTCACCACCAGACCGTCGCCGTGACACGGCCCGATGTCGTTGTGCAGCTCTTCGTCGGCGGTGATGACGTCCCCGCAGTGACGCGTGTGGGCCTCGGCCACGCCCCCCAGCCCGCCGAGGACGACCACCCCGGCGAGGAGGGCCAGGCTCAGCTGTGCCCGTGCTGTGCGCGACGACAATGGCTTCCCCCTCCCCGGGGCTCCCGCTCAATAATCACCCCCGCTTACGGTTTGTCAAGCTGGCTGCGACCGGTTCGTGTGAGCTCCGCTCCGGGCGGGTAAGCGCCACCCGCGGGATTCGCCTCACCTCACGGAGGTACCACTTTGCGACGTCATCACTCAGCCACGATCCGACGGTCACCGGGCGCGACGGTCCGCCGGGCGGTCGCTCTCTCGACCGTTTTCCTCGGCTTCCTGGCCCTGGCCCTCGCCCCGCCGGCGGCGGCGAGCGGGCCCGCCCGCGACAAGCGCGCCGCCCGGTTCGAGATCGCGTTCATGAGGGAGATGATCGACCACCACGAGATGGGCGTGCACATGGCCCACCCCTGCATCGAGAAGGCCGTCCACGCCGATCTCCGTCGGCTGTGCCGGGACATCGCCCGGGTCCAGGCGGCCGAGATCAAGACCATGCAGAAGTGGCTCCGCGACTGGTACCGCATCGACCACCAGCCGTCGATGGACCACCCCGGCCATCACCGCGACATGCAGACGCTCGAGTCGCTCTCCGGCGCCAAGTTCGAGATCGCCTTCCTGGAGATGATGATCGAGCACCACCTCCCGGCGGTCGAGGAGGG
>DATACM010000205.1:0-15811 GCA_036259055.1 Acidimicrobiales bacterium
GCCAGAGCTTGGAGCGCCTGGACGAGTTGCTGGGCGGCCGCCGGCGGGACGTTGGTGGGACGACGGCGCCGGCGTGACCTCGAGTCGGTGACGATCACCGACCGCCGACTAACGCGGCAAGGCCTCCAGGGCGGCGACCCCGAAGGCACCGGGCGGGGTGGGCCCGGCTACCGCTTCGCCGACGAGCTTCCCAAGCCCGGGCGCTACGAGCTGGGGTCGGTGGCGATGGCCAACGCCGGGCCCGACACCAACGGCAGTCAGTTCTTCATCATCAGCGGCCCTCAGGGGGCCGCCCTCCCGCCGCAGTACTCGCTGTTCGGCAAGGTGGTGGCCGGCCTCGACGTGGTGGCGGCGATCGACGCCGTCGGCACCGGCTCGGGCAAGCCCCGCGAGCGGGTGACCATCGAGTCGGTGACCATCGCCGAGAGCTGAGCGGTCAGCGAGGCAGGGCCTCGAGCCCGGCCTCGTGGCCGTCGACGAAGACGACCGCCTTCCCCGTCCCCTCGACCACCCACGAGCCCTCGGGGCGGCGGATGACGGCCGTCTGCTCGTCGACCGCCACCACCGGGAGGCCCGGCGGCGCCAGGTCGATCGTGCGCCTCGCCTTCTCGGTCGACCAGGTGTCGTGGTGGGGGATGAACGCCATCTGCGCCAGGAGCCCGAGGCCCACGGTGAAGGCTCCGCCGCGGGGGTCGACCATCGGGTCGCAGAGCACCATGGCCCCCGCCGACGAGCCGGCCAGCACCGCCCCGTCGTGCCAGGCGGCGACGAGGGCGTCCCAGACGGGCGAGTCCTTCAGCACCGACCGGAGATGCATGGGGGAGCCCCCCGCCAGGTAGAGGAACCGGGCGCCGCGGACGACCTCGGCGTTGGCCGGGTCCTCCGCCTCGGCCCGATGCAGGACCATGAGGCCCCGCACGCGGCCGCCCATGCCGGCGAAGTGGGCCTCGGCCGTCGCCACCGCCCGCTCCGGGTGCTCGAAGGCGGCCGCCGTCGGGAGCACCACCACCTCGGGGGTGCCGGAGTCGGTCAGCAGGCGGCGGTCGAACGTGCAGCCCTCCTGCCACTCGCCTCCGCCCACCAACGCCAACGGTCCGCTCATGGGCGGGAACGCTACTGAACTTCCCCGCGCCTGATCGGCTCCGGCAGTAGCGCCGGAGCGCTCGGCGACGGAGAATCTGGCCGTGGCCGACGACGACGACCCCCGCCGGATCGCGGAGCAGTACAACCGCCTCTGGGAGGGCAAGGGCGATGTCGACAAGGAGATGCTCGTCCGCGTCCTCGGTGACGCGGTGAACGCGCTGGAGGACGACGGCATCCCCCATCTCGTGATGGGCGGCGTCGTCGCCGCCCTGGCTGGACGTCCCCGGTTCACCCACGACATCGACTTCCTGGTGAAAGGCCAGGATGCCCGCCCCGCGCTGGGCGCACTCGAACGAGCGGGCTTCGTCACCGACGAGACCGAGCCCCAGTGGCTCTACAAGGCGGTCAAGGACGGCGTGCTCGTCGACGTCATCTTCCGGTCGTCGGGGGACGTCCTGCTCGACGACGAGATGCTGGACCGGGCGGCGGAGCGCGAGTTCGAGGGCGTGACGGTTCGGGCCATCCCCATCGAGGACTTCATCATCATCAAGGCCCTCGCTCACGAAGAGAACACCGGACGGCACTGGTACGACGCCCTGGCGCTCCTGGCCAACCAAGACGTCGACTGGGACTACCTGGTCCGGCGCTCGGTCCGACGAGGGCCGCACCGGATGCTGAGCCTCCTCTTCTACGCCAAGTCGTCCGACATCGTCGTCCCCGACCGGGTCATCCACGAGCTGTACGGCGTCGTCTTCGAGCCGGAGCGGGCGGAACGGGTGACGCGCCGAGCTTCCGACCGCGAAAGCTCAAGCTGAGGCGCGGCCGTCAGCGCCCCTAACCTGCTGCGAGCCGTCAGCCAGGAAAGGGAGGGAGCGGCATGGGAAGCGTCGCACGGGTGACCGAGATCAACGCCACCTCGGAGAACGGGTTCGAGGATGCCGTCAGGGTAGGTATCGAGCGGGCGGCCAAGACGCTCCGCCACATCACCTCGGCATGGGTGAAGGAGCAGCGAGTCGAAGTGGCGGACGGCAGGATCGTCAACTACCAGGTCAACATGCTGATCACGTTCGTCCTCGAGGACTGAGGCGGCACGAACTCGAACCGGACGGTTGTGAGCTCCGTCCCGAATCGCCGCACGGCGGCGGCGTGGCTGCGCCGCCCGAAGCTGTCGAGGCGAGCCTGGGCGTCGTCGTTCTCGTCGACGTGCGCCCGAGCACGATGCCATCTGCGTGCGATGCGGACACGGACCTCGGGGTTGGCGTCGAGGTTGCGCACGTAACCGGCATGGCGGCCGTGCTCGGCGACGACCCAGCCGATGTTCCCTTCCCGGTACATCCCGACCACGTTGCGCCGCCGCTTGCCGCTGCGTCTTCCCCTCGTCTCGACCACTACGTGACCAGGTAGGAGCCCCGCCCAGGCGAGCAGCTTCACCGGCGGGTTGAGCAGGTACCGCTGCAGCCGGCGCACTCGTCGGCGGCGTCGTTCTCCCTGGACGTCCACTCGGCCATGGTGACTCGGTTTGGGACCGCCGCGCCGCCGCCCCGAAGGACGGAGGCTACGTTCGTCGATGGCGGCGGCGGTTGTGATAGCCGCAGGCGGCCCGGCCGTTCTCGTCGACGGTGAGCCCACCCTCGGCATACGCCTGGATGTGGTCGATCTCACAGCGCTCGGCCGGAACGTCGCAGAGCTCGTCGAAGCACTGGCGGTCCCGAACCTCGACGGCCCGCCGAGTCGCCCCGGTGAACAGGCGCCGTCGCACGCCGACGTTCTTGACCCGATCGGGACCGTCGAACACCACCCGTTCGATCCACGCCTCGTCCAGCCAGGGAACCAGGCTTCCGGGAGTGACGACGGTGCCGTCGGCCAGCTCGCAGATCCGCCCGGCGAAGGTCTCGTAGCCCACGAGCACGCTGAACAGTGGCTCCGGAAGCCGGGCCCCGGGAGCTACCGCCCCGGCACGGCGGGCCATCTCCACCAGGGCATCGGCCCGGCGCTGGGCGGGCGTGCGAGGGAGATCGTCGAGGGTCGCTCCCTCGCCCACCCTCTCCCGGGCGGCAGCCCAGTCGGCCTCGAAGAGCTCGTCCTCGATGCGCCGCAGCGCCTCGGCCACCGCCGTCCCGCCGATGGAGTCCAACAGGCCGTCGAGGAACCACATGCCCCCGAAGCCTTGGGAGAGATGGAGCCGACGAGCGTCGTGCTGGGCCTCGGCGTCGGCCTCCGCCCCGTCGGGGTCTGCCAGCTGGCACCAGTAGGCCAGCACCTTCATGAACTGCTGGTGGGACAGGCGGGTGGCCTCGCCCACCAGCATGGCCTCGTCGCGCTCGAAGCACTCCGCCGTCACCGGGGTGCGGGCGGCGGCCAGTGGACCAGCGTGGGCGTCGTTGATCTCTCCCGCCAGCCAGGCCGCCTCCACCTCCGGCATGTGGCGCAGCGCCCTGCCCACTCGCACCCGTCGGCGGGCGGTGACGGCGGGCAACCGGCAGCGGAACGCCACCCACGACCCCGCCGAGCGGGCGCCGTCGGCCTCCCACGTGCCGCCGGCATCGAAGGCAGCGGTGGCCCGGGTGGTCACCGCCTCGAGGCGGGCCAGTTGGCGGTGCAGGACCATGACCGTCTCGCCGTCGCCCAGAAGGGCAGGGTCGACGGCGCAGGCGGCGTCGACCGCTGACACCAGCTCGCTGATGACGTCGCCGACGGGCATGGCTCGCTCCCCACGTGGAGGACTGACCAGGGGGAAGCGCCAGCTGTATTGTACTCGAACAGGCGTTCGCTGTCCAGGAACCGACGGACAGGTTGCTGTCGTGCGGCCGTCGCCGTGAACTGGGCCCGACGGGGAGACGTATGCGAGCGCTCAGCCCAAGCTCAAGAGGGTGACGACGAGCAACAGTCCGCCGACGGTGTAGGCGGCGTAGTCATTGACCGATCCGTTGTGAAGTCCGCGAAGGGCCCTGATCGGCCGCGGTTCGCCACCGCGTACCACCGCCCGGGCCAGCAGCAACCCGAGAGTCACCGCCGCCGCGGTCGGGACCAGCTCGCTCGCCGCCCAGTAATGGGGATGCAGGCCGGGCACGGCCAGACGACCACCTCCCAGGTCCAGTACCGCTGCCGCGTACATGCCACGGTCGAGCAGGCCAGCCGCGGCGGGAGCCGCCACCTCGCTCACGAGGGGGCCGGCGGCCAGCCCGAACCCGACACAGAGCGCCCCCAGTCCGACCAGCCCGGCCACCATGCCGGGAGCGAGCGGCTGCTCGCCTTCGTAGGGCTCGTCGCGTCGCCGGAAGAACGCCAGCCACGCGGCCCGAGCCAGAGCCGCCACGGTCAACACCTCGACTGCCAGGAGGACCAGGACGAGCGGGCTCATGTCCGCTTCCCGCACCCCCTCGTGAACGAGGACGAGGGAGAAGTAGCCGTTGAACGGGGGCACTCCTGCGATGGCGGCGATACCGACCACGAAGGCGGCGGCCAGAGCAGGCTTCCGTCGGGCCAGTCCTCCCATCTCCGACAGCCGCTCGATACCCACGGTGTGGACGATCGCTCCGGCGCAGAGGAACAGGAGAGACTTGAACAGGGCGTGATTGGCCAGGTGATAGGTCGCGCCGCCCAGCCCCGCTCGGCTCCCGCTGCCCAGCGCCACTGCCAGGATCCCCATCTGCGACACGGTGTCGAAGGCGAGAAGGCGCTTGAGGTCGTCCTGGTAGAGCGCCATCAGCGCGCCCACCAGCGCTGAGACGATGCCGAGGGTGGTGAGCAGTCCCAGGAACGGGACGTCGGACCGGTCGACCACGAGGAAGGCCAGCCGCCCGCACGCGACGATGCCGAGGTTCACCATCAGCCCCGAGAAGAGGGCGGAGACGGGCCCGGGCGCGGCCGTGTGGGCGTCGGGGAGCCACGTGTGGAAGGGCACCAGGCCGGCCTTGGTCGCGTAGCCGGCGACGAGCAGCCCGAGGGCCACGAGGACCGCAGGCGAGGTGGGCCCCTCCAGGGACCGCTGCAGCTGGGCCAGGTTGAGGGCGCCCTCGGACTGGTAGAGCAGGGTGGTGCCGATGAACACGGCGAAGCTGGCCAGCGTGGTGAGGACCAGCATCTTGAATGCGGCCTCCAAGGCGAGGGGCCGCTCCAGGAAGAAGGCGGTGAGGGCGTAGCTCGCCAGCGCCGACACCTCGAACCACACGAACAGGTTGAAGAGGTCGGCGGTGAGGGCGACCCCGATCAGCCCGGCGTCGAGGAGCAGGAAGAGGCAGGCGAAGTTGCCCAGCTCGCGCCCGCCCAGGTCGCCGAGCTCAGAGAGGGCGTAGAGCACGACGAGCAGCCCGACGCCCGACGCGATGAGGGCGAACACCATCCCGAAGGGGTCGGCGGCGAAGCCGATCCCGAGGGCTCGGCCATCGGTGGGGTCCCACCCGCCGAGGTAGTGGACGAGCGTGTGGCCGGAGAGGACGGTGGGGGCCACCCACGCCAGGACGCCCGTGGAGGCGGCCAACCCCGTCACCGCCGCAGCCATGGCCGCCCGTCCCGAGACCCGTCCGACCAGGGGCGCCACCACCGCAGCGGCGAGGGGGAGGATCACGGCCATGGGGAGGGCGGAGGCCTCGGCGGCGACGCTCATCCCCGCATGGCCCGGATCTCGTCGGCATCGAGCGAGCGGTAGTGCTGGGCCACCCGGACGACCACGGCGAGGAACACGCCGGTGACCGCCACGCCGATGATGATGGCGGTGAGGCAGAAGTTCTGCAGCACGGGGTCGGCCACCGGCCCGTGCACCAGGCTCTCGACCGTCCGCCCCTCGGGGGGCTCGAGCAGCACCGGCGCCGTCCCCCCTTTGCGGTACCCCATGGAGACGATGAGGAGGTAGGTGGCCGACTCCATGAGCGAGAGGCCCATGACGATCTTCACCAGGTTGCGCCGGGTGAGCACGGCCCACAGGCCTATGCAGAACAGGGCCGCGGCACCCAGGTAGTTGACGGCGATCACCGGACATCCTCCTCGCGACCGTCACGTTCGGCGTCGCCCCCGCCCTCGTCCTCCTCGGTCCACTCCCGCTCCATGGCCAGGAGGCTGAAGACGACGATGAGGAGCCCGGTGGACACTTCGAGCACCTCGCTGGCCGAGAAGACCTGCAGGATGCCTCCGGCATGCACCGTGTGGGGCGTTCCCAGCCCGAGCCAGTTGGCCAGGAACGAGCCCTCGAGCACCAAGCCCAAGAAGCCGAGGACGATGATGGCGGCGGCACCCGCCATCTCGACCGCTTCCAGGAGCCCGGGACGCACCAGCCGGCGCACGGCCCGGTAGCCGAAGGCGGCATAGGTCAGGAGGACCACGCCGCTCAGCACGGCACCCGCCGGGAAGCCGCCACCCGGGGCCCATGGCGAGAGGAGCAGGAACGCTCCGGCCACCGTCAGCAGCGGCAGGACGGCGCGGGCGCCGGTACGGACCACGACGGTCATGGCTGCTTCGGACACCGGACCTCGGGCTCCGATGCCCCGTTCCCCGTCGCCCCCGCCGGCCCTTCCCTGCTCGATCTCCTCGGCGTGCTCTGTCCGGGGATGGCGCGTGCGTCGGGACCGTTCACCTGCGGGCCCCCGGGCCTCCTCCTGCTCCCTGCGCCCCAGGCGCTCCTCCTGCAGGAACACCCGACGGTGCTCCCTGCCCCGGCACACGACGACGACGCCTACGACCGCGGCCAAGAGCAGGAAGGTCTCGCCGAGCGTGTCGAAGCCCCGGGTGCCGTAGACGAGCGTGCTCACCACCTCGGTGTGGTGCCACTCGGGAAGCGCCTGGATCATGGCGTCGCGGGCGATCCCCGGGAGGTCGGCGCCCTCTCGCGGAAGGTCGATGAACGCGACGGCCAGGCAGACGGCGGTGCCAGCCACCAGCACCGCCGCCGCCACTCGGCGGCGCGGGGGCGGCGGGACGGTCATGGCGCCGTCTTGGGCTCGCCCTCCTCGCCCAGCTCCGAGGAGTCCTCCACCACCAGCCGGGTCTTGCCGATCGCCAGCAGGTAGAGGACGGGCAGGGCGATGGCGCCGACGACCACCTGGGAATGGGCCACGTCCGGGGCGTCGAGGACGACGAACAGCAGTGCCAACACCGTTCCCACCGCCGACAGGGCCATGACGGAGCCGTTGAGGTTGTCGAGGGTCACCACCAGTACGGCGGCCACCAGCAAGGCGGCGAGGCAGAGGATGTCAAGGGCCCAGAACGCGGTCATCGCTCGGTGTTTTCGGGCCGCGCCTGGTCGACGACGGAGCCGCTCCACATGGGGACGCCGGTCCGGTAGGCAGCACGAGCCAGCGCGTGGGCTGACACGGGGTTGATGACGAGGACGAGAACGGCGACGAGGAGGGCGCGGCTGCCGTAGGGCGACACCGGGCCCTTCTCGACGACCACGGCGAGGAGCACCGGCAGTGCGCCCATGGTCACGTTCTTCGAAGAGCATTGGAGGCGGCTGTAGACGTCAGGCATGCGCAGGATCCCCACCGCTCCCGAGAGAGAGAAGGCCAAGCCCACCACGGCCAGGCCCACAGCCACCGCGCTTCTCACAGGAGCCCCCGCTCGAGGTAGCGGGACCACACGATCGTCCCCAGGTAGCTGAAGCTGGCGAGCCACAGGGCCACGTCGAGGTAGAAGCTCCGGTCGACGAAAGCGGCGTAGGCGAACAGGGCCAGGGTGGCCTGGATGGAGATCGTGTTGAGGGCCACCACCCGGTCGGAGACGGTGGGCCCCACCGCCAGCCGCAGGAGCAGCAGGGCAACTATGGCGATCTCGGCAACCGCCACCCAACCGAGCGCGTCACTCACCGCTCGCCTCCTCGTCGAAGGGCCGGAGCAGGTGCTCCGCCCGGCCGTTGATCAGATCACGGGCCTCGGCCGGGTCCTCGGACGCGATCCAGATGGCGTGATACTGCAAGCGACCGGGCTCGAGGTCGACGAGCTGGTACTCGACGATGAGCGAGCCCAGAAGACCTACGACGGTGACAGCGCCGTCGGTCCTCAGGTCCGTGGGAACGACGAGCATGCCGGTACGGAGCGGGAGCGACGGCGACCACACCCGCCGAGCCAAGCCGAGGTTGGCCCGGAGGACGCGGGCCAACGATGTCGCCCCCACGGCCGCCACCCGGCCCAGCCGCCCGGGTCGTAGAAGTCGCCAGGGCCGAACGGCCGGCCCCAGCGGTGACAGGGCCACCGCTACGGTGACGGCGACGGCCACGCCGTACGCCGTCTGCTCGACCGTCGCCGTCCACGTCAGCAACACCCAGGCCGCGCCCGACCACAGGGCAAGGGCGGCAACGCGCAGCGACCTGCGTGCCACACCCGTTGAGCGGTCGATGGAGCAGCACTTCCCGAGGGCGAGGAGGCCGAAACACCCTTCGCGAGCGTTGCCCCGCTCTTGGACGGCCTCCCGCACGAGGAGTAACGTCTGCGTCTCATGGCTGGTGTGGCGGAGCAGCCCAACCGGTCCGGTCGGGCTCGGTAGCCAGCACTGCACCCTGCTGACGGCCAGTGGCCCCCGACGACGACCACCGTTTGAAATGGTCGCGCACAACCGAGGGAGGCGACGGCGACCGGACGGCGACCCGATGGCCGCCGTGGCGCCAGGAAGCGGCCCGGCTGGCCCTGCTGTTCGTCGTCACGCGGCTGACTCTCACGGCCATCGGTCTCGTCTCACGGGCGCTCGTGCCCGGGAAGGTGTCCCGGTTCATGCCCGTCGGTGTCGGCCCAGAGTTCTCGACCCTCCCCTTCCTGGATCTCTGGGGGGAATGGGACAGCGCCTGGTACGTCAGCGTCGCGGAGGACGGGTACCAGCCGGAGCCCTTGTTCGGCGCATTCGCCAACTACGCCTTCTTCCCCCTCTTCCCCTTCTCCTCCCGGGTCGTCGGATGGCTCTTCGGCAACGTCTTCGTGGGGAGCCTGGTGGTCGCCAACGTGGCCCTGCTCGTCGCCTGCATCTTCTTGTACCGCCTCGTGCTCGTCGATCACGACGTGGCGACAGCCCGACGCACGGTGAAGTACCTGTTCGCCGCCCCGCCCGCGTTCTTTCTCTCCGGGGCGCTGAGCGAATCGCTGTACCTCGCGCTGGTGATCATGTGCTTCTACTTCGCCCGCACGCGCCGGTGGTGGGTGGTCGGCATCTGCGGCTTCCTGCTCACCCTCTCCCGGGGACCGGGCATCCTCGCCGTCGTCCCCTTGGCGTGGATCTACCTCAGCCAGCGCGGCCTGTCACTGCGCCGGATCCGTCCAGACGTCCTCTGGCTCGCCGGGCTTCCGGCCGGGATCGCCCTGTTCATGTGGGTGAACCACCAGGTGACCGGAGATGCCCTTGCGTTCTCGCGCATCCAGGCAACCGCCTGGGGTCATCATCTACAGAACCCGCTCACGGCTCTCTGGAAGGCCATGTCCACCGGCGACATCTTCGACCGGTGGAACGCCTGGTACATGTTCGGAGTGCTGGCCGTCACCATCGCCTTCCTGCGGAACCTGGGGGTCGCCTACGGCACCTTTGCGCTCCTCTCGGTGCTCTTCGCCCTTGCGTACGGTCCCCCCTTCAACGCCCTGCTGCGGTACTCGGTCGTGATCTTCCCCCTGTACATCGTGCTCGCCCGCTTCACCGAGTCCCGGCCTGCGCTCGACCAGAGCATCGTCGTCGCCGGAGCGCTCCTTCAGGGCTTCCTGATGAGCGTCTGGGCCAACTCCTCCTTCTTGACCATCTAGGAGGACGGTCGCCGACCCGCCGTTATCAACCAGGCGGTTGACAACGGTTCTGCGGTGCTCTATCTTGTGATCAACCAGATGGTTGAGTACGTGGAGGACGCCGGTGGCGGCTGATCCGCTCTCCCGGGTGTTCGCGGCGCTGGCCGACCCCACCCGGCGGGACATCGTGGCGAGGTTGTCGGTGGGTGACGCCACCGTCAACGAGCTGGCCGCGCCCTACGACGTCACCCTCCAGGCCGTGTCCAAGCACCTCAAGGTGCTGGAGGAAGCCGGGCTGGTGAGCCGCACGCGGGAGGCGCAGCGCCGCCCGGTGCACCTCGAAGCGGAGGTCTTCGACCTCATGACCAAGTGGATCGAGCGCTACCGGCGCCAAGCCGAGGAGCGCTACCGCCGCCTCGACGACGTCCTGGCGTCGCTGCCCGACGACGTCGAGCCCACCTCGCCATCGCAACCACCCGAGAAAGCCGAGAAAGGAGCAACGCCATGAACACCACCACCCGCGAGACCCAGATCACGGCCGATCCCAACGTCCCCCTGATTCGCATCATCCGGGAGTTCGACGCCCCGCCGACCAAGGTCTTCCGGGCTCACACCGACCCCGACCTCGTCGCGCAGTGGCTCGGACCCCGGGACATGGCGATGCGCATCGACCACTACGACTGCCGCACGGGCGGGTCGTACCGGTACGTCCACGTCCGGGACGGCGAGGAGTACGCCTTCCACGGGTCCTTCCACGAGGTGCGCCCTTCGGACGTGATCGTCCAGACCTTCACCTTCGAGGGCGACCCCGACGGCGTGGCCCTCGAGCGCCTGGTCCTCGAGGACACGGGCGACGGCCGCACCCGGCTGACGGCGACGTCGTTGGTCGAGTCCTTCGAGGCGCGCGACGCCGTCCTCGCCAGCGGCATGGAGGACGGCATCCGCCAGAGCTACGAGCGCCTGGACGAGCTGCTGGCGGGCTGACCGCCCGACGCCGGCGCCCCGTGGACATCGAGCCGGGGGCGCCGGCGGCCGCGACGAGAGGTCCTAGGCGACGGGCCGGATGTTGCGGTTGACCTTGAAGAGGTTCTCCGGGTCGTAGGCCGCCTTCACCCTCGCCAGCCGGTCGAGAGTCTCGCGGTACGCCTCTCTGGTCCGGCTCTCGTCCTCGTCGGCGGTCTGGAAGTTCACGTAGTTCCCGCCGGTCGAGTACGGACGGACCGCCTCCCACGCCGAGCGCACCCACTCCCTGTGCCCCGCCGTCCCCGGGGCGTCGGGAGGCCATGCTCCCGCCGCGTTCAGGACGTAGGCGGCATCGCGGTTGGCGAACGCGGTCGTGCCGGGATCCCGGTCGCCGACCGCTCCGCCCAGCTGGAACAGCACCATCTGGGACATGGGCGACTCGATGGCGGCCGCCTGGTGCCGGAAGGTGTCGAGGAGGTCGTCGGGCAGGCGCGCGACGAACTCCGACTTCCAGTAGTAGTGCATGCCCTTCGGCTGGGTCGGGTCCAGCATGCACTGCTGCTCGACGTAGCGCTTCGGCACGATCAGGTCGGCGATGCAACCGTCGGCGGCCCGGATCGGTGCGAGGTCGTCACCGGCCCGTGCCACATCGCCGGTGTGGCAGGCGAGGATGCCGACGATCGGCTTGCCGTGCCACTCTTGGGGAAGGAACGGGGCGGGTGGCGCGAGCCGCATCGTCAGCGCGAGAGTCAGCTCCCTCGGTGCCGACTCGCTGACCTCGCGGTAGCGAGCGAGTACCTGGTCGGCCTTCTGGGCGTCCCAGACGATGAGCCCTCCGGTCATCGTCGGCCCGACCGGGTGCAGACGGAAGGTGAACCTAGTGACCGCGCCGAAGTTGCCTCCGCCGCCGCGCAGCGCCCAGAACAGGTCCTCGTGCTCGTCGGCGGCGGCCCGGCGCACCTCGCCGTCCGCAGTGACGATCTCGACCTCCTCCAGGTTGTCGACCGTCCAGCCGAAGCGCCTCGACAGGTACCCGAACCCGCCTCCGAGCGTCAGCCCGGCGACGCCCGTCTCCGAGACGAACCCGAGGACGGTGGCCAGACCATGCTCCTGCGTGGCCCGATCGACGTCTCCGAGGAGGCACCCGCCCTCGACCCGCGCGACACGACGCTCGGGATCGACCGCGACGGCTTTCATCCTGGACATGTCCAGGGTCAGCGCACCGTCCGCCAGCGAGGTGCCTGCGATGTTGTGCCCTCCACCCTTGATCGACAGCAGGAGCCCGTGCGCCCGGGCGAACGCGACGGTGGCGCTCACGTCGTCTGTCGAGGCCGGCTGGACGACGAGGGCTGGGCTCCTCGAGATCATGCCGTTCCAGATGCGGACCACCGCTTCGTAGCCCGCAGCACCCGGCCGGAGCACCGAGCCGTGCAGCTTCGCCGAGAAGGCCTCCAGCGCCTGCTCGCTCAGATCGACCCGGTCACCATCGAGCCCGGTCATCGAGATCGCGGCCATGTCCTCGCCCTTCCCCCTCGTGCCTGGTCGCCGCCCCGGCGCCGCGGGCACCGTACCAACCGAGCCGTGGGCCCGGTTGTCGCGCCGCCCGCCGGGCCGGCGCTAGCCGTCGAGCCGCTCCTCCAGCTGGACGGTCACCGTGTCGCCCGCCTCCTTGGCGATGGCCCTCCGCACGTCCGCCTTGATGGGCAGCTTGTGGGTGCCGTCGCCCAGGGCCATGAACGAGCTCCGGAAGGGATGCCCGTCGACGGTGCCGGTGACCTTCACCAGGCCCCGGGTGCCGAAGTACTCGGCCGAGCCGGGCATCACCACGTAGGTCCACCCGCCCTTGTTCGGGCTCTTCTGCAGCTCGGCGGTGAACCGGTTGCTCACCTTGCTCATCGGACCTCCCCTCGTGTCGTTTCGTGCCGTTCAGACGAAGGAACGAGCAGAGATTCATCGCAGCCCCGGTACCGCGCCAATATGGAACGGGATGAAACCCATCTACTGGCAGCAAGGCTCGAACGATGGCACGTCGACCAAGCGTCCCCAATCGGACGCCGAGCTCGGCTTCGTCCGCCGCCCCATGGTGCGCTGGTTCGACCCTCACCAGCTCGTCGACACCCTGGCGCGGGTCGTGGCCTCGGGCGTGTGGAACTCCTACGCCGACAGCCGCGACCTGCAGGCGCTGACACCGTCGGACGTCTACGACCGATCGGAGTCGTCGGAGTTGTGGGTCGGTTACGTGTCCGACCTCGGCGACGGGTTCGACTCGACCTACACCGTGGCCAGGGCCCTCGCCCAGGAGAAGCTCAACCTCTCCTTCAACGACGACCACGTGGCCACCGAGCGGGGGCGGATCCTGGTCATGGGCGGCGACCAGGTGTACCCCGTGCCCAAGAGGGCGGAGTACCAGAACCGGCTCATCGGTCCGTACCGGGCGGCGCTGCCTCATCCCTCCGGTGCCACGCCCGAGCTGTTCGCCATCCCCGGCAGCCATGACTGGTACGACGGGCTCATCAACTTCTCGAACATCTTCTGCCGCGTACGTCCGATCGGCGGCTGGAAGACGACCCAGGCGCGGAGCTACTTCGCCATCAAGCTGCCTCACGGTTGGTGGCTGTGGGGCATCGACGTCCAGTTCGCCGACTACCTCGACGAGGCCCAGATCCAGTACTTCCGCGCCGCCGGCGAGGAGCTCGACCAGGGAGACCAGATCGTCCTGTGCATGGCCAAGGAGGTCGACAGCGGTCGCAAGAGCACCGAGGTCTTCTCCGACCGCGACGTCGGGTACCTCGAGCGCGAGGTCGTCGAGCCTGCGGACGCTCGGGTCGCGCTGTACCTGAAGAGCGGACGTCACCACTACAGCCGCTACGAGGAGGAGGGAGGGCCCTGCCAACTCATCACCGCAGGGGGCGGAGGCGCCTTCATGCACCCGACCCACGCCCTTCCCGAGCGCACCCGACCGCACGGCAACGAAGACAGCGGAGAGTTCAAGAAGGCGGCGGTCTATCCGTCGGCGTCGGACTCCAAGCGCCTGCGGAAGTGGCTCTTCGTCCTGCCCGTCTACAACCTGCCGCTGGCCGCCTTCTTCGGCGGGATCTACGTGGTGCTGGCCTTCATGCTCAACCTCCACCTGCGGAGCGCGCACGTCTCGCTGGGCCTGACCGACCTGCGCCGGGCCCTCTGGAACAGCCCTACCGCCTTCATGCTCATCATGCTCATGGTCGTCACCTTCGGGATCATGGTCCGCCTGGCCCACGAGGCCAGCAGCCCTGCGCGCCTGCTGATCGGCCTCGTCCATACGGCGATGCTGTTCGCCACCTTGACGGGCGTCTTCATCGGCTCGTCCCGTCTGGCATCCCTGTTCGGCGACGGGGCCGACTCGCTGCTCGCCTTCCTCGGCTTCGTCGCCGTCCTCGGCGGGGTCTCCGGCGTCCTGGGCATCTCCGCCTACCTCTGGGCTACGAACCTCCTCGGCTTCCACGGGAACGAGGCCTACGCGCCGCTCCACTACATGCACTACAAGAACTTCCTGCGCCTCTACATCGCCGACGACGGGGACCTCACCGTCTACCCCGTCGGGATCGACAAGGTCACCAAGAAGTGGCAGTCCACCCCGGACGCCGGCGACGACGCTCCCTGGTTCGCGCCGGTCGGCGACGAGCCCGAGCTGCGGCTCATCGAGGCCCCGATCACCATCCGGAAGCGGCCGCCCGAGGGGTAGCGGTCAGGCCCGGCGGGGCCAGATCGGGAAGCAGCGGTCGTCGATCGTCCCGAACGAGTAGGCCGGGTACAGGCCGCCGAACATGGCCCGGGTGCGCTCCGACCAGCGCAGGGCGTCGGGTGCGGAGATACGGCGGAACACCTGCAGCACGCCTCCCTCGAAGACCCGGTACTCCGCCCACCCGCCGGGGAAGTCCTTGGTGGACGAGACCTCGACCCAGGGGGCGTCGCCGCTCGGCTCGAACGTCCGCACCCGGTTGCGATGGGTGTGGCCGGCGAAGTAGCCGACGATGGCGGGCCGGCGGGCCACCACGGCGAGCAGCCGCTCGCTGTCCTCGGGCGTGATGCCGAACGAGTCGCTGCCGCCGTCGTAGAGAGGGTGGTGGCCGAAGACCATGACCGGGCGATCGGCCCGCCAGCCGAGCTCGTCCAACCACTCCAGCTGGTCGGCGCCCACCGCGCCGCCGGCCCCCCCGGCGACCGGTGTGTCGACCAAGGCGAGGACGACCCCCGGCAGCTCCACGGCGACGGGCGCAGCCGAAGGGATGGTCCCTTCGGCGAGCACGTCGTGGTTGCCGAGCACCCAGTGCAGCCGCTCGCCGAAGACGCCGTAACAGTCGAGGAAGGCGGCGAACTGCTCGGCCGTCCCCGTCGACGTGAGGTCGCCCTTGACCACGACCGCGTCCGGCTCGGCGGCGGCGATCTCGGCGGCAGCCGCCCGGTTCATGGTCTCGGGGTAGGGCGGCTCGCCCGGGCCCACCTCGAGCGGCGGGCCCAGGTCGATGCCTGCCATCACGCCGCAGACCGTCTCGCCGAAATGAACGTCGTTCACCGTCGCCACCGTGGCCAGACGCTCGCCGGGCGGGCGGGGAAGGGTCCGGAAGGCGACGCCGTCGAGCTCGTAGGCGGTACCGGGCACCAGCCCGCGGTGGTGCACCACCCGGAGGCCGTCGTGGAAGACCGCCTCGTCGTCGGCGACGGTGGTGAGCTCCACCCCTAGCGCCAGCGGGCGTCGGGCGTCCGCCATCGCCGTCCCGACCAGCGCCACACCGGCGTGGGCGGCGGCCCGACCTGGTGGTGCCCGAGCACGACCTCCAGGGCGGCGATCACCGCCGCCACCTCCTCGGGCGGTGGCGCGCCCGGGCGGTCGCCCTCAGAGGGGGACGTTGCCATGCTTGCGGAGGGGCAGCTCCTCCCGCTTCGAGCGCAGCATGGCCAGGCCCTTGACGAGCATGGGCCTGGTCATGGCCGGCTCGATGACGTCGTCCACGTAGCCCCGCTCGGCGGCCAGGTAGGGGTTGGCGTGGCGCTCGGCGTACTCGGCGACCAGCTCGGCCCGGCGGGCCTCCGGGTCGGCC
>DATACM010000206.1:0-1587 GCA_036259055.1 Acidimicrobiales bacterium
CCGGGCACCGGTTTCGGCCGCCCCGGCGGGGGCCCCCCCGGCCGCGGCGGTCCGGGCGGAGGGCCACCCGGGCGCGGCGGTCCCCGGCAGGGCCGGCCCCGTCCTCCCAAGCGCCGCCGCCGCCGGCGTCGCAGCTTCGAGGAGCTGGAGCCCACCCAGGCGACGACCTACAGCCGCTCCGATGCTCCCGTCCCCGAGGGGGAGGTCATCGTCGAGCGAGGCTCGAGCGCCCAGGACCTGGGCCCCAAGCTCAACCGCACGGCGTCCGACGTCGTCCGCTTCCTGCTCCAGCAGGGCGAGATGGTCACCGCCACCCAGTCGCTCAGCGACGACATGATCGAGCTCTTCGCCGCCGAGATCGGCGCCGACGTTCTCCTGGTCGACCCCGGCCAGGAGGAGGAGGCGGGGTTCCGCGACCTGCTCGGCGAGGAGCCCGACGACGAGGCCGACCTCCGGGCCCGGCCGCCGGTCATCACCGTCATGGGCCACGTCGACCACGGCAAGACGCTGCTGCTCGACAAGATCCGCGAGACCAACGTGGTGGCGGGCGAGGCCGGCGGGATCACCCAGCACATCGGCGCCTACCAGGTCGAGAAGGACGGGCGGCTGATCACGTTCATCGACACGCCCGGCCACGAGGCGTTCACCGCCATGCGGGCCCGCGGCGCCGAGGCCACCGACATCGTCGTGCTGGTGGTAGCGGCCGACGACGGCGTCATGCCCCAGACGGTGGAGGCGATCAACCACGCCAAGGCCGCCGACGTGCCCATCGTCGTCGCCATCAACAAGGTCGACCGGGAGAACGCCGATCCCACCCGGGTCCGCCAGCAGCTCTCCGACCAGGGGCTGGTGCCCGAGGAGTGGGGGGGCGACACCATCATGGTCGAGGTGTCGGCCCTCCAGGGGCTCGGCATCGACGATCTCCTCGAGCAGCTGCTCGTCGTCGCCGAGATCGAGGAGCTGGTCGCCAACCCCGAGGGGCGGGCCCAGGGTGTGGTGCTCGAGGCCAACCTCGACGTCGGGCGCGGCCCGGTGGCCACCGTCCTCGTCCAGCGAGGCACGCTCCGGGTGGGCGAGCCGATGGTCGCCGGGGCGGCGTGGGGCCGGGTGCGCGCCCTGCTCGACGACCGCAACGAGAACGTCAAGGAGGCGCTGCCGTCGACGCCGGTGCAGGTCCTCGGTTTGTCGGACGTGCCCAGCGCCGGCGACGAGTTCCGGGTGGCGCCCAACGAGAAGGTCGCCCGCGTGGTGGCGGAGGCGCGCCAGCGGCGCAACCGGTTCATGGCCATCGGCCCCGAGCGGGCAATGGTCGGGGGCGCCGGGGTGCGCCTCGAGGACATCTTCGAGCAGATCCAGCGGGGCGAGACCGCCACCCTCAACCTGATCCTGAAGGCCGACGTCCACGGGTCCCTCGAAGCCCTCACCGAGAGCCTGCGCAAGCTCGAGCGGGACGAGGTCAAGCTGGCGTTCGTCCACCGGGCGGTGGGGGGGATCACCGAGCACGACGTCCACCTGGCGGCGGCCTCGAACGCCACCATCATCGGGTTCAACGTGCGGCCCGACCGGCGGGCCCGGGAGCTCGCCGAG
>DATACM010000207.1:0-5904 GCA_036259055.1 Acidimicrobiales bacterium
GGGGATCGTGACCGCCAACGAGCTGCACATGCCCGCCGGCCGGAAGCTCGAGCTGACCCTTCAGGGCGAGGACGTGATCCACAGCTTCTGGGTGCCCAAGCTCTCGGGGAAGACGGACGTCGTCCCCGGCCGCCAGAACCAGATGAACATCAGCGCCGACAAGCCCGGCGTCTACCTGGGCCAGTGCACGGAGTTCTGCGGGCTCAGCCACGCCAACATGCGCAACAAGGCGATCGTCCACACGCCGGCCGACTTCGAGGCCTGGGTGGCGTCCCAACGGCAGGCGCCGTCGACCCCCGCCCAGGGCTCGCCGGCCGCCCAGGGCGCCGAGCTCTTCATCAGCAAGGGCTGCGGCGGCTGCCACACTGTGGAAGGGGTCTCGAGGGGCAAGGTCGGCCCCACCCTGACCCATTTCGCCAGCCGTACGAGCTTCGCCGGGAGCATGTTCGACATGAACGCCGAGAACATCGCCACGTGGCTCCGGGACCCGCCGGGTGTCAAGCCCGGCTCGAAGATGCCCGACCTCAACCTGAGCGCCGACGAGACGGCCAAGCTCGTCGCCTACCTCGAGTCCCTGCGATGACCGAGAACGGTCCCGGACGCACCGTGCTGCGCCGCCGCGAAGGCAACCGCTGATGGCGATCGTCACCGAACCGCCCCGTCCGGTCCAGGCGCCCCCGCCCCCGGCCCGGCTCCTGAGCCGGCCCACCGGCTACACCAAGGGCGCCTGGTCGTGGATCACCACCGTCGACCACAAGAAGATCGGCATCCTCTACATCGTCACCGCCTTCGTCTTCTTCCTGATGGGGGGCATCGAGGCCTTGTTGCTGCGCCTCCAGCTCGGGTCGCCGGAGAACACCGTCCTCAGCGCCGAGATGTACAACCAGGTCTTCACCATGCACGGCACCACCATGATCTTCCTCGTGATCATGCCGCTGTCCGCCGGGCTGGCGAACTACCTGCTTCCTCTGCAGATCGGCGCCCGCGACGTCGCCTTCCCCCGGCTCAACGCCTTCGGGTACTGGACGTTCCTCGTCGGCGGGCTCTTCATGTACTCGAGCTTCTTCCTGGGCGGCATGCCCAACGGGGGCTGGTTCGGCTACGCCCCGTTGAGCAGCACCATGCCCGGCTACAACATGGACTACTGGACGCTCGGCCTCCAGATCCTCGGCATCGCCTCGCTCACCGGCGCCATCAACCTGATCGTCACCACGATCAACATGCGAGCGCCAGGAATGAGCCTCTTCCGCATGCCGGTCTTCACCTGGATGACCCTCGTCGCCCAGTTCCTCCTGCTGTTCGCCATGCCGGTGATCGCGGTGGCCCTGTTCCTGCTGATGTTCGACCGGCAGTTCGGGGCCAACTTCTTCGATGCCCAGGCGGGCTCCGACCCGCTCCTCTGGCAGCACCTCTTCTGGCTGTTCGGCCATCCCGAGGTGTACATCCTCATCCTCCCTGCCATGGGCATCGTGTCCGAGGTGATCCCCGTCTTCTCGCGGAAGCCTTTGTTCGGCTACCAGGTGATGGTCTTCTCGGGTATCGCCATCGGGTTCATGGGGTGGGGCGTGTGGGCCCACCACATGTTCGCCAGCGGGCTGGGCCCGGTGGCGGTCTCGGCCTTCGCGGCGTCGACGATGTTCATCGCCGTGCCCACGGGCGTGAAGATCTTCAACTGGCTGGCGACTCTGTGGCGGGGGAAGATCAAGCTCACCACGCCCCTGCTCTTAGCCGTGGGCTTCGTGGCCATGTTCACCATCGGCGGCCTGTCCGGCGTGACCCACGGCGTCGTGCCCGCCGACACCCAGCAGACGGACACCTACTACATCGTCGCCCACTTCCACTACGTGCTCTTCGGGGGGAGCATCTTCGGGCTCTTCGCCGGGGCCTACTACTGGTACCCCAAGCTCACCGGCAAGATGCTGAACGAGCGGCTGGGCAAGATCCACTTCTGGCTGATGCTGATCGGCTTCAACATGACCTTCGGGCCTTTCCACATCCTCGGCCTCCAGGGCATGCCCCGCCGGATCTACACCTACCCGTCCAATCGGGGCTGGGACTTCTGGAACTTCGTCTCCACCGTCGGCTCGTTCATCATCGCGGTGGGGATCCTCGTGTTCATCTACAACATGTGGGTGACGCGCAAGAGCGCCGAGGTGGGGGACGACCCCTGGGACGCCCGGACCCTCGAGTGGAGCATCCCGTCGCCCCCGCCCGAGTACAACTTCGCCGAGATCCCCCTCGTCGTGGCGCGCGACGACTTCTGGCACACCAAGTACAGCCAGGACGACCAGGGCCGACCGGTCCCCCGGACGCCGCAGGAGGAGTCGGCCGACATCGAGGCCGAAGGAGCCATCCGGGCGGCGGTCGACGAGGACGGTGCCGGCGGCGACGGCTCGGGGGACGGGCAGGGCGAAGAGGCTCGGGAGGGCGAGGAGGCCCAGGCCGAGCACGGCGACGAGGCGCACGCCGGCGACGACGACCACGGCGAACCGCACATCCACCTGCCCTCGCCTTCGTACTGGCCGTTCGTGGCGTCGGTGGGGCTTGCCGTCATCGGCTACGGGCTCATCTACCGGGTGTGGATCGTGGCCATCCTCGGAGGGATCTGGGTGCTCGGCAGCATCTACGCATGGGGGCTCGAGCCGGCGACCGCGCCGGAGGAAGAGCAGCCCGAGCCCTCGACCGAGCTGGAGCACGTGTCCGGGCACCGAGGCTGAGAGGCCGCCGGCCGTGACCGTCACCACGTCGGAGGGCACCCACACCGCCGACGCGCCGCCCGGGCACCCGCCCACCTCCACCGGGCTCAGCAACGAGAAGGTGGCGATGTGGGCCTTCCTGGGCTCCGAGTGCCTCCTCTTCGGGGCCCTCATCTCCACCTACCTGCTCTTCAAGGGCCGCAGCCTCGAGGGCACGGTCAAGCCCGAGGACGTCTACGACATCCCCTACACGTCGGTCAGCTCGTTCGTGCTGCTGATGAGCAGCCTCACCATGGTCCTGGCCCTGGCCGCCATCCAGCGGGGCGACCACCGGCGCCTGCGGGTGTGGCTGCTGACCACCGCCCTGTTGGGGGCGTCGTTCGTGGCCGGGCAGATGTACGAGTTCACCGTCTTCTACCGGGAAGGCCTGAAGATCTCGGCCAACCTGTTCGGGAGCAGCTTCTTCGTCCTGACGGGGTTCCACGGCGCCCACGTCACCATCGGCGTGCTCATGCTGCTGTCGCTCTGGGGCCTGTCCATGCGGGGCAAGCTGCCGACCTCCCGGTCGGAGACGGTCGAGCTGGTGGGTCTCTACTGGCACTTCGTCGACATCGTCTGGATCGTGATCTTCACCGTCGTGTACCTCATCCCCTGATGGCGACCGAGCCCGGCACCAGCGCCGCCGAGCGTCCCGCTCCCGACAGCGGGGCGGTCACCGAGGAGGCGCAGCCCGACCACGACCCCACCGCGCCCGACCACGCTCACCCGAGCGAGTGGGAGTACATCAAGGTCGCCCTCTTCCTGGCGGTCGTCACCGCCGCCGAGGTGGGCATCTACTACGTCGAGCAGCTCGAGGACTTCCTCGTCCCCCTCCTCCTGGTCTTCGCCGTGATCAAGTTCGCGATGGTCGCGCTCTGGTTCATGCACCTGCGGTTCGACAGCCGCATCTTCCGCCGGCTCTTCGCCATCGGCCTCCTCCTCGCCCTCTTCGCGTACGCCGTGGTCCTGGCCACGTTCGAGGTGTGGAACAGATGAGCGCGGCCTCCGGCGCCCTGACATGAGCGCCGCCTTCCCGCACTGGCACGCCCACGTCGACGGGTGGCTGCTCATCGGGCTGATCGAGGTCGCCTACCTGTGGGCCCTGCGCCGGGAGCGGGCCCGCCGGGGCCCGGGCGCCGACCCCCCCGCCTCCCGCCGCCAGGTCGCCGCCTTCAGCGCCGGGGTGGCGGTGCTGTGGCTGGCGTCGGACTGGCCCGTCCACGACCTGGCCGAGGGCTACCTCTACAGCGTCCACATGGTGCAGCACCTGCTCTTCACCCTCGTGGCCGCTGCCCTCCTGCTGGTGGGCACGCCCGCGTGGATGGCCCGCCGCATCCTCGGGGTCGGTCGGGGCCGCGCGCCCGACGGCACGACCCGCCGCCTGACCGTCGTCCGGGGCCTTTCCCGGCCAGTGGCGGGGCTCATCCAGTTCAACCTGGTGCTGGTGCTCAGCCACTGGCCGGCGGTGGTGGAGGCCACCGTGCGCTACCACCCTCTGCACTTCGTGGCCCACGCCGTGCTGCTGGTGTCGGCGGTGCTCATGTGGGTGCCGGTGCTCAGCCCCCTGCCCGAGGTGGCCCGGGCCCGGCCGCCCACCCAGATGCTCTACCTGTTCCTGCAGACGGTGGTGCCCACGGTGCCGGCCTCGTTCCTCACCTTCGGCGCCCGCCCCCTCTACCGCATCTACGAGACGCTCCCCCGCCTCTGGGGCTTCTCCGCCCTCGACGACCAGCAGGTCGCCGGTCTCATCATGAAGGTCGGCGCCGGCTTCTACCTGTGGGTGGTGATCGCCGCCATCTTCTTCCGCTGGTACGCCCGGGAGGAGCGCCAGGCCGCCCATCCCGACGACGCCCCCGGCGACGACGGCGACGTGCTCCTCTGGGAGGACGTCGAGGCCGAGCTGCGCCAGCTCGGCGGCAAAGCCTGACCGACCGGCGACGCGGCACGCTACCGTCCGCCCCATGCTGGACCCGAGGCGGCTGCGGACCGAGCTGGACGTGCTCAAGGCGGGCCTGGGCCGGCGGGGCGTCGACCCTGTCGAGATCGAGCGGGCCGCCGCCCTCGACGCCCGCCAGCGGGAGCTGATCACCCGGGCCAACGAGCTCCGGGCCGCCATCAAGGCCCTCTCGGGCGAGGTGGGCGCCGCCCGCCGGGCCGGCGACGAGGCCACGGCCGAGGCCAAGGCGGCCGAGAGCCGGGCAAGGGGGGAGGAGGAGAAGATCGTCAGCGCCGAGGCCGACGCGCTGGGCGACGAGCTGCGTGATGTCCTGTTACGGACGCCCAACCTGCCGGCCGACGACTGCCCCGACGGTCTGTCGGCCGAGGACAACGTGGTCCTCCGGGTGGAGGGCTACGACCCCGAACGCTACGGCGAGCACCAGCGGGTCCCCCACTGGGACGTCGGCGCGGCGCTGGGCATCCTCGACCTCGAGCGGGGGGCCAAGCTCTCGGGCTCGATGTTCCCGATGTACCGCGGCGCCGGGGCGGCGCTCGTGCGGGCGTTGTGCCAGCTGGCCCTCGACCTCAACGCCGATGCCTTCGAGGAGGTCCGCCCGCCCACGCTCGTCCGCACCCAGACCATGGTGTCCACCGGGCACCTGCCCAAGTTCGCCGACGACGCCTACCACGTCGAGCGGGACGACCTCTGGGGCATCCCCACCGCCGAGGTGCCGCTGACCTCTCTGGGGCGCGACGAGCTGCTCGACGAGGCCGACCTGCCCGTGCGGCTCATGGCCCACACCTCCTGCTTCCGCCGGGAGGCGGGCTCGGCCGGCCGGGACACCCGCGGGCTGCTGCGCGTGCACGAGTTCGACAAGGTGGAGATCCTCGCCTACGCCACCCCCGGACAGGCGGCCGACGTGCACGCCGACCTCCTCCGGCGGGCGGAGGCCCCACTACGAGCGTTGGGCCTCCCCTACCGGGTGGTCGACCTCTGCGCCGGGGACCTAGGGGCGTCGGCCGCCCGGACGTTCGACCTGGAGGTCTACGCGCCCGGGTGCGACCTCTGGCTGGAGGTGTCGTCGGTGTCGTGGTTCGGCGACTACCAGGCCCGTCGGGCCAACGTGCGCTATCGCCCCAAAGGCGGCGGTGGAACGGCCCACGTGCACACCCTCAACGGGTCGGCCCTGGCCGTCCCGCGGGTGTGGGCGGCGGTGGTCGAGACCCACCG
>DATACM010000208.1:0-5719 GCA_036259055.1 Acidimicrobiales bacterium
GGCCCTCGACCCTGATGGCGGCCCCGTCGTCTCCCATAGGTTGACTATCGCCCTATCCGGCGGTCTTGGCATCGGCCCAGGCTCCGATCTTTGCGCTACGAGTCTCGCTGTAGCGGGGAGCCGCCGAGTTGACGTCCCGGCTCCACCAATCCGGCCTCGAAGGCCATGACCACGAGCTGGGCACGGTCCCGCGCCCCAAGCTTGGACAGCACCCGGGTGATGTGGGTGCGTACGGTGGCGGGACTGATCACCAGACGCTGGGCGATCTCGTCGTTGCTTTCACCGGTGGCGATGAGGGCGAGCACCTCACGTTCGCGCTCGGTCAGCACGGTCAAGCTCGACGGGGTGGCAGTGCGGCGTTCGGGACGCGAAGCGAACTCGGCGATGAGCCGGCGGGTGGCGCCGGGGGACAGGAGCGCCTCACCCCCGGCCACCGCCCGCACTGCTCGCACCAGATCCTCGGGGTCGGCATCTTTGACCATGAAGCCGCTCGCCCCCGCCCGGATCGCCTCGAAGACGTACTCGTCGACCTCGAAGGTGGTCAGGATCAACACCCGTATGGCCGCGAGCGCAGGGTCCTCGACGATCGCCCGGGTGGCCGCCAGGCCATCGAGTCCGGGCATGCGGATGTCCATCAACACCACGTCGGGTCGCTTCTGCCGTGCCATCGCTACCGCCTCGACGCCGTCGGCCGCTTCGCCGATCACCTCGATGTCGGGTTCGGCCTGGAGCAGCGCCCGGCACCCGGCGCGCACCACCCCCTGGTCGTCGGCCACCACCACCGAGATCACTGATCGACGCCCTCGCCGGTGGGGAACTCCGCCCACACTCGGAACCCGCGGTGCTGCCGAGGGCCAGCGTCGAACCGCCCGCCGGCTGCCAGCGTGCGCTCACGCATGCCCGCAATCCCGTACCCGTCGGCCGCCGCGACTCCCGCACCGCAGCCGTCGTCGATCACCTCGACCTCCAGGCGCCCCTCCCCGTAGGTGAGGCACACCGTCGCCTGCGGCGCCCCGGCGTGGCGAGCAACGTTGGTGAGCGACTCTTGCACCACCCGGTAAGCGGCCGCCTCCACCGTCGGCGACAACGGGCGTTGGTCGCCCCGCACGACAGCCCGAGCCTCCAACCCCGCCGCCGCCATGTCAGCGAACAGCCCCTCCAAATCGGAAAGGCCCCTCGTCGGCTCATGCGGGAGCGCGCCGTCACCGCCTCGCAGGATCCCAAGGGCGGTCCGCAGCTCGGCCAATCCCTGCTTGCTCAGCCGACGGATCGTGACCAGCGCCTCGCGAGCGGGGTCGCCTTCCGCCAGCCTCGCCCCCACGCCGGCCTGCAGCGCGATGCCGGCCAGGGTGTGCGCCACCACGTCATGCACCTCCCGGGCGACGCGCAGCCGCTCCTCGGCCGCCCGGCGGAGCGCTTCCTGCTCCCGGGTCTGCTCGAAGAAGCGAGCCCGGTCCTCCACGGCAGCGACATGGGCGCTCTTGGCTCGGGCAGCCTCGCCCAACAGCACCGCCGCGCCCATCCAGCCCACATACACCAGAGGGATCCATCTCGCTTCGCCCTCGCCGTCCGCCACGCCGGCCAGCAACACCGCCACCGTTGCGGCCACTACCACGGGGACCGTCCGGCCTCGAGGGCGGGCGCTGGCGAGGAAGAACGCGGTCACGAGCGGCGCAACGAACACCGGGCCTCCCGGATAGCCGCGAGCGGCGTACGCTGCCACTGCCGCGGTGGCCACGACGAGGCCTGCCGCCGGCGCCCGCCGGCGCAGCGACAACGCCAGGCCCGCCACGATCACACACCCATAGCCCACCGCGTCCAAGGCGCGATCGCTGGCCTCGGAGGCGTCCACCCGACGGGTGATCACGGCGAAGGCGAGCGCGACGGCAACCCCCAGTGCCAGATCGAACGCCGGGAACCGGCTCAGCTTCTTCATCGCTTACCCGAAGGCTAGGGAACGCGGCAGCGGCACGGCATCGGAGCAGCGGGGTATCGGAGCCACACGACTCTTGACGTACCTCCGCCCGCTGATCGTCGCTGTCGCCGATCCTGACACCCCTGATGTCTTGGTAGGCGGCGCCGGACCGGCGGTCAGGCTGAGCTGCTGGCGGACTGGGGCGCGGCATCACACACGACGCGTGTCCGCGCTGCGAGAGCCGACTGACAAGAGGGCGCAAGCGACACTCGCGCCGAAAATGAGATCCGGGTGGTGCCTCCGGCCTTGGCGGAGACCCGGTACAACCAGGCGCGCAGGGAGCTCCGACCCTCGAAGCGCCAGCCCCCTTGGCCGCTGGGACATCATCTCGGCGGCCCCGGGAAGGAAGCCCAAGGCGTCGATGACGGCGCCGGGCCAGGCCACATCTTGAGCTGGGCGGGGATCGGGGTGTCGGGCGTGCGCATGTCTGCCTCCTGTTGGCAGTCCCTCGAGCTCCTCTCAGGGTGTCCGTCACCCAGCGACCCCGGGGCCAGGGTGAAGGCCGCTGAGCGCAGTGGCCGCAGCGAAGTCGAGGCGGGGGGCAGGGGGGCGCCAACCCCCCGGGGAAAGGAGGCGCTCCTGTAGGGGGCACGGGCCTCGACTGGCAGCGAGGGTGCGGAGCGTGCCTTGACGCAGGGACGGCGTTCCCTGCCACTCACCGATGACGGTGGCCCCGGGGTTGCTAGAGCAGGCCTCCACGCCCGCCGGCCCGCTGGGTCCAGCTAGGGCGAGCGAGCGACGGGCAGGCCGCCGGCGGGCTCCCCCGTGCCGCCCGAGGACGAATCCAATGCTGCGACCCGTGTCTGTCAGGATGATCTGACAGACACGGCGGGACGGGACCGCCCGGGGCACGACAACGCGCGGCCCTCACCGGTGCGGCCTGCTCCTACTTCGAAAGGGCTGAAGGCCGGCGGCTGTCGGGAGGAGCCGGAGTGGCGGCGTCCATCACCCGGCTGCGCCATAGCCGCGACCACTACGTAGTCGGCGTTTCGACAGAAGTTCCGTACCGGATTCCCGTACTTCCCCTGATGGCGCCGAACTCCGTCGTTCGTACGGTCGGCTCAGTTGGCGAGGTTGCGCCGAAGGGAGAGGACAATGAGAGCGAGCCAGTCAGGGATCGGAAGAGCCACCCAGCGGTTGACAGCGGTGTGCGTCGTTGTGCTGCTCGCCGCCGCGGCGTGGACGACGTCGGCGAGCGCGAGGGAGCCCGATCTCGAAGACGAACGGGTCCGCGTCCTCGAGGAGCTCGCACGTACACGCGACGCGCTCGATGGCGCCAGCCGTGGAAGCCCGAGTCATTTCCGCGCCAAAGAGCAGCACGACCGTCTCGTCCAGGACGCGGTAACGATCGACGAGCTGCTGTGGACGGAGCAGGTGTTCCGGGACGCGACTCCGGGGTCTCCTGCCCAGTTCCGAGCCCGTGAGTCCGCCGACGCCTTGCGACTGAAGCTTGCGCGGGTCGCCTCATCGACGGGCTGAACGGGCGCAGGACCTCGCTTCCTTCACCGGGGTGTGCGACTCTCTGCATGCAGCGAACAGGAGGTAGCCGGCGTGCCGCCACCGCAGACCCCGGCCCAGGCGTCCACCCCCGAGCCCGGTGCCGGGGCTCCCCGGAGGCTGAGGGCGTTCGTCGGCCGTGACCGCCAACTGGATCTGCTGCTGACCGGGCTCGACGACGCCGTTTCCGGGCGAGGGCGGCTACTCCTCGTAGGCGGCGAACCAGGTATAGGGAAGACCCGACTGGCCGAGGAGTTCGCCGGCCACGCCACAGACCGGGGCGTTCGGGTCCTGTGGGGGCGGAGCTGGGAGGCCGGTGGAGCGCCGGCCTACTGGCCGTGGATCCAGGCCCTGCGTTCTCTTCTGGCCAACGTGGCGCCGACGGAGATCAAGCTGGTCCTCGGTGACGGCGGCCGGCATCTTGTGCAGATCCTCCCCGAGCTTCGGGACCGTCTGCCGGGCCTCCCCGAGCTCGCGCCTGCTTCACCGGAGTCGGCCCGCTTCGACCTCTTCGACGCCATCAGCCGTCTCTTGCACGAAGCCGCCCAGGACCAGCCGGTGGTCTTGGTCCTCGAAGACCTCCACGCCGCGGATGCGCCGTCGCTCCTGCTCCTTCGCTTCATGGCTGCGGGGGTGAACGAGCATCGGATGTTGGTGCTGGGGACGTACCGAGACATCGAGCTCACCAAGGACCACCCGTTGGCCGCGACGCTGCCCGAGTTGTTGCGAGCCCCGGGCGCGGCCCGGGTCCCCATGGGCGGGCTGACCGAACCCGACGTTGCTCGGCTCATCCGGACGATTGCTCAGCTCCAGCCGTCACCCGATCTGGTGGCGACGCTTCACCGGCGAACGGAGGGCAATCCCCTCTTCGTCGAGGAGTTCATACGGCTGCTCGAGGTGGAGGATCGGCTCTCCCAGGACACGGTGGACAGCCGCTGGCGAATCCCGGAGGGCATCCGCGAGGTGATCGGCCGTCGCCTCGACCGCCTATCGCGGGACTGTCGCGAGATGCTGAGGGCCGCGTCGGTGGCCGGCCGGGACTTCCGGGTCGACATCCTCGAACGGGCCAGCGGCCGGCGCGGAGAAGAGGTGATGGGGGCGCTCCAGGACGCGATCGGCGCTCGACTCGTCGAGGAGGTCCACGACGACCCGGGAACCCTGCGCTTCACCCATTCCCTCATCCGAGACACGATCTACCAGGAGCTGATGCCCGCCGAACGACATCAGCGCCACGCCGCCGTCGGGGAGGCGCTGGAGCGAACCTACGCAGCCGACCCCGAGCCGTACGTGGCCGAGCTCGCCCATCACTTCTTCGAGGCCGGGCCGAGAGGTGATCCCGCGAAAACAGCGGAATACGCGACCGCGGCGGGCACCCGGGCCGTTCTGTCGCTCGCCTACGAGGAGGCGATCCGCCTGTTCCGGATGGCGCTGAGGCCGCTCCAGGAATCGCCCGACGAACGGCGTCGCTGTGCGGGCCTTGTGCTGCTGGGCGACGCCCAAGCCCGCGCCGGAGACCAGCGCACGTCCAAGGAAACGTTCCTCGCCGCGGCCGCGATCGCCACCCGCATCGGCGACCCCGAGCTGCTGGCTCGAACCGCGCTGGGTTATGCCGGGCGGTTCCCGTTCACCCGCGCGGGCATCGACAGCCACTTGATTCCGCTCCTGCGCCAGGCGCTCGACGCGCTGCCTGTGACCGACGACCCGCTCCGCGCTCGGCTGTTGGCTCGCCTCGCGGGGGCCCTGCGGGACCAGCCTTCCACAGAGCCGCGTGCCTCGCTCGGAGCCGAGGCGGTGGCCATGGCCCGGCGCATAGGCGACCCCGAAACGCTGACCTATGCGCTGTTGGGGTGGTGGGGCGGGGCGTTGCTTGGTCCCGACGAGCTGGACCGCCAGTTCTCGGTGGCCGCCGAGCTGGACGAGCTCGCTCAGACGATCGGCGACCGGGAGTTGCCCACGAACGCCGTCTGGGTCCGGTACATCGCGTCGCTCACGCGCGGAGACAGCTGGGAGGCCAGAAGGCACTACAGCATTCTGAGCCACCTGGCAGCCGAACTCCACCAGGGTCCACAGCTGTGGTATGCGGGCGTGATGGGCACGGTCATCGCTCTCCAGGACGGGCGTTTCGAGGAAGCGGAGCGGTTGATCGAGGAGACCGTGGCCCTCGGCCGGCAGGCTCAGGCGTGGGACGCGGACGCGAGTCGCCTCTTTGCCCTCTTCGTCCTGCGGCGTGAGCAGGATCGGCTGGCC
>DATACM010000209.1:0-2141 GCA_036259055.1 Acidimicrobiales bacterium
CAACCACGATGAGCACGTCGGTGACGACGACGGCGACCGCGATGATGATCTTGGCGATCACCCACCAGTAGCGAACCAAGCCATAGGTCGTACCGAGCCCGAGCAGAGACCCCGTGCCGACCGCCGTGATCCCGGCCGGCATCGACAACCACGGCAGCGTCTCCAGGGCCCGGTACAGGGCGCGCGAGAGTGCGTCGTCGTCCGAGACGGCAGCGGCGATCGCGCAGAAGGCGACGGCGATAGCGATGCCGAACCAGCCGACAGACGAGAGGATGTGAGTGGTGAGCACCACCTTCTGAGGCCGCCGTCGGAGCCGGAACGCACGGCCGTCGTGGCCTTGTGCCGCCGGCGCGCTCATCGGCGGTCTCCCATCCCGCCGCTGGCCAAGCATCGTCGCGTCGGCCGCGCCGGGGCGACGCTGAGGAGAGCGGTCGGCGTCGATACCTCCGTCCTCGACGGCCTTCCGGACCCGGCGCCGTTTCTGCCCCCGACAGCGGCGCGAGGTGACGACAGACGCCCATGCGGACTCGGGGCTCGTCGTCGGTCAAGTGGCGCAACTTCAACTCCTCCCGTACACCGCCCGCACAGCGGCCTCCCATTGCCTGATGACGCTGATGTGCCCAGCACCCGTCACGGTGGTGAGCTCCGCGTTCGGCAGGGCGGACTGCCACCACTCCCCGTGCTGTGGTCCGGCGAGCGGGTCGTTCTGGCCGTGGACCAACAGCGTGCGAGCCCCCACCGCGCCCCACTCGAAGCCCCACGGCTGAAGCATGAAGCCGGCGATGTCCTGGGCCAGCCCAACCACCCCCTGACGGAAGGCGACTTCGAGCATGTCGCCGAACCCCGCCCGCAGGTCATCGTCGTCGAGGGCGCGGTCGTCGGCCGGGCTGCGGGCGAGTAGGGCCAGCGCCTCGTCGCTACGCGGATCGGCGGGCGTCATGACCTGGAGTTGGCCCACCAAGCGCGCATGCACGGCATCGGCTGGGTCACCGCGCATGGACATCAACGACTCGTACTGCGGGGCGGGGACCCAGGGCACCTCCTCATGCGGTGCGGGCGTCGCCACCACGACGACCGCCTCGACGGCCTCGGGATGGCGAGCGGCCAGCGCCAACGCCACCCTGCCGCCCGCCGACCACCCGATCGCCGTCGCCCGGGTCACGCCCAGCGCCCCCAGGACCGCAGCGGCGTCGTCGGCGGCGGAGCCCACCGTCGCCCACCGGCCGTCGGGCATCGGGTCCGACCATCCATAGCCGGGCCGATCCACCCCGACGACAGCGAAGTCCTCAGCACCGGTCGGCAGCGTGAACACGCCGGACCCCGGTGCGGGGTGGAAGAACACCACCACCGGCCGGTCCTCCGTTGGTTGGCGGTGGAAGGCGATTCGCCGCTGGTCCGCGTGGATCACCTCAGCCATCGCAGCCCCCATGCACGGGCTCGGCCTCGTGACCGAGCGACCAGGCGGCAGCCATGGCCCGCTCCTGGCGCTCGAGGTCGCCGTCGAGGGCACCCAGGGCCCGCACCTTCCCCCGGGCGGTGACGTAACAGCCGGTGACACCTGCGCCCATCACGTCGTCGGAAGCGACCGCCACCCGCGTGAGGACGCGTGCCGCCTGGTCGGCCGAGCGAGAGCGCTGGACCAATCGCACGATCGGCCACATCACCTTCGGCCCGGGCAGGCAGTCCGGGTTCAACACCTGGGTCCCCGGGGTCCACGCCGGACCCGGGTTCACGGCCACGACGCGCATGCCCTCCGGCTCGAGCTGGCGCGCCTGGGCAAGACTGGCGAGGACCAACAGGAGCTTCGCCCGGGCGTAGGCCTTGAACGGCTCGTAGTCGTCTGCGTCGTCGAGGCCATCGAATGGGTCGCCCTCGAACCGACGGAAGGCGTCCGAGGCGACGTTCACCACGAGCCCGTCCCGAGCGAAGACCGGGCGCAGCTGTTCGGTCAGGACGACGGGCGCACGCAGGTTGAGGGCCAGTGTCATCTCGACGCCGTTGGCCGTGGTCTCACGACGGGGGATGAGCCCGCCCACATTGTTGACCAACACGTCGACTTGATCGACTGAATCCTTGATCTCGGCGGCGAGGGCGAGGTTGCCCTCCAGCGTGCTGTGGTCGGCGCGCACGAACCGGGCTCG
>DATACM010000210.1:0-1607 GCA_036259055.1 Acidimicrobiales bacterium
GCTCGTTGGTGAGGCGCGCCGCCTCGGCCCGCTTGCCCTCCAGGGTGCCTCCGCCGGCGACCGCCTGCTGGACCACGGACGCGACCAACGTCGCCCCTACGAACACGATGCTCGCTCGGGCGCGCCACGCACGGCGTGCAAGGTGAGCCAGGATCCCCCGACGCTAGTCAGTCGGGGCCCGCCGGCGCCAGAATCAGCTGGACAGGCGCTCGAGGATGGCGTCGCAGAACGCGTCGAGGTCGCCGGGGTTCCGCGACGTGATCAGGTTGCCGTCCTCCACGACCTCCTCGTCCACCCACTCGGCGCCGGCGTAGAGGAGGTCGGTGCGGATGGACGGCCAAGACGTCACCGTCCGCCCCCGAACGGCGTCGGCCTCGATCAGCAGGCTCCCGGCGTGGCAGATCGCCGCTACTGGCTTGTCGGCCCCGAACACGCCCTGGACGATCTTGACCGTGCCCTCATGGGTGCGCAGCTTGTCGGGCGAGTAGCCGCCGGGCACGACCAGGGCGTCGAAGTCCTCGGGGCTCACCTGATCGGGCGTGGTCTCGATGGTGAACGTCTCCTTGCCCTTCTTGCCCTTGACCTCTTTGCCCGCCTCGGTGCCGATCACCGTCACCTGGTGGCCGGCTTCGGTGATGCGGTCGTAGGGGACGCGGAACTCGGAGTCCTCGAAGTCGTCGTCGAGCACGAATGCGACCTTGGCCATCGGTTCCTCCTCCTCGGCGATCGGAGCCCTTCGGCCGTCGTACCTACCCGATTCGGGCGGGGACAATTGCCCGGTGGACCGGCGCCTCGCCTTGAGCGTGCTCGACCAGGCGCCGGTGCCGGCGGGCTCGGCGCCGGGCCGCGCCCTGCGCGAGTCGGTCGAGCTGGCCCGAGCCGCCGAGGCGTGGGGCTACCGGCGCTACTGGATCGCCGAGCACCACAACACGCCCTCGCTCGCCGCCACCGCTCCGGAGGTGGTCGTGGCCGCTGTCGCCGCCGCCACCTCGTCGATCCGGGTGGGGTCGGGCGGTGTCCTCCTCCCGTATTACAGCCCTCTCAAGGTGGCCGAGGTCTTCCGGTCTCTGCATGCCCTCTTCCCGGGCCGGATCGACCTCGGCATCGGCCGGGCGGCGGGCACCGACCCGGCGGGCGAGGCGGCTCTGCTCGCCAGCGGCGGTGCGTCCGGTGACGAGCACTTCGCCGAGAACCTGGCCGAGCTCTTGGCCTTCCTCGAGGTGGGCGCCGCCACCGAAGCCGAGGTGCGGGCCATGCCCGAGGGCCCGGGCGGCCCGGAGGTGTGGCTGTTGGGCTCGAGCAGCTACAGCAGCGCGTGCGCCGCGTACCTCGGGCTTCCCCTCGCCTTCGCCCACTTCATCACGCCGGCCCACGGGCCCCAGATCGTCGAGTCGTACCGGCGCGGTTTCCGAGGCGGCCCCGGCCAGGCGCCGCGGGTGGTGATCGCGGTGGCCGCGCTGTGCGCCGACAGCGACGAGGAGGCGGAGCGCCACGCCGCCACCGCCGACCTCTGGCGGCTGGGCCCGGAGGGCGCCCGGCGCCCGCCGATCCTTCCGCCGGAGGAGGTAGGGGCTCACGAGTGGAGCGCGCTCCAGCGGGCCCCCCCC
>DATACM010000211.1:0-4574 GCA_036259055.1 Acidimicrobiales bacterium
TGGTCGGAGATCCCGAGGGCACGGCGGAACTCGACAGGCACCACGATGCGGCCGAGGCGGTCGATCGTGCGAGGAATCCCGGCGGAGGACAACGGGCCACCTCGGTACTCTTGGCTGTGTGGGCAAGTTCTACACGACGACTCCGATCTACTACGTCAACGACGCGCCCCACATCGGCCACGCCTACACGACGGTCATCGGAGACGCCCTGTGCCGTTGGCGCCGGCTGCTCGGCGACGACGTGCTCTTCCTCACCGGCACCGACGAGTACGGCCTCAAGAACAGCCAGGCCGCCGCCGCCCTCGAAGTGCACCCTCAGGAGCTGGCCGACCGCAACAGCCGACGCTTCCGCCAGGCGTGGGACGAGCTCGACATCGCTTACGACGACTTCATCCGCACCACCGAGCCCCGCCACACCAAGGCGGTGCAGGCGTTCCTCCAGGCGATCTACGAAAACGGCGACATCGAGCTCGGCACCTACGAGGGCCTCTACTGCGTGGCCTGCGAGGCGTATTACAACGAGGACGACCTCGTCGACGGCAACTGCCCGGTGCACGGCCGCCCCGTCGAGTGGATGCAGGAGGACAACTGGTTCTTCCGCCTCTCCCGCTACCAGCAGCGCCTCCTCGACCACTACGAGGCCCACCCCGAGGCGGTGTACCCGACCACCCGCCTGAACGAGGTCCTCGGGATCATCCGCCAGGGCCTGCAGGACATCTCGATCAGCCGGAGCTCGTTCGACTGGGGCGTCCCCCTCCCCTGGGACCCCTCGCAGGTCACCTGGGTCTGGTTCGACGCCCTGCCCAACTACATCACCGCGCCGGGCTACGCCACCGACCCCGAGCGCTTCGCCCACTGGTGGCCCGCCGACTACCACCTGGTGGGCAAGGACATCATCCGCTTCCACGCCGTGTACTGGCCGGCCATGCTGATGGCCGCCGGGCTCGAGCCTCCCCGTTGCGTGGCGTCCCACGGGTGGCTCCTCGTGAGCGGCGAGAAGATGTCGAAGACGCGCCTGAACCAGATCGTCCCTGCCGATCTCACCAACGACTTCGGGGTGGACGCCACCCGCTACCACCTGCTGCGGGACACCCCCTTCGGGCCCGACGGCGACTTCTCCTACGAGGGCATGGTCGCCCGCTACAACGCCGACCTGGCCAACAACCTGGGCAACCTGGTGTCCCGGGTCGCCACCGTGGTCGGCTCCAAGTGCGGCAGCGTGGGCCCGGCGCCGTCGCCCGACAGCCCGCTCCGAGAGGTGTGCGAAGAGGTGTACGCCGCCACCGCCGCGGCGTGGGACCGGCTGTCGCCGTCGGAGGCCTTGGAGGCCACCTGGCGGCTCATCCGTGAGACCAACGCCCACCTGGAGGCCAACGAGCCGTGGAAGGCCGAGCCCGGCCCCGCGGTGGACGCGGTGCTGGGCGACGCCCTCGAGGCCTTGCGGGTGGTCACGGTGCTGGCCTCGCCCGCCGTGCCCCGCGCGTGCGCCGAGATCTGGCGCCGGCTGGGGCTGCCCGGCTCGCCCGTGGAGCAGCGCCTGCCCGAGGCCGCCGAATGGGGCGGCTACCCGGGCGGGCGGCCGGTGGAGAAGGGCGCGCCCCTCTTCCCCCGCCGCCGCTAGCGGTTCGCGCCTCGGCCATGGCGTGGTGCGACAGCCACTGCCACCTGCAGTACGAGGGCGTCCCCGCCGACGCCGTCGACCAGGCCGAGGCGGCAGGCGTGCGCCGGGTGATCTGCATCGGCACCGACGCGCCGGAGTCAGCCAAGGCCATCGAGGTGGCCCGGGCCCACCCCGGACGGGTGTGGGCGACGGTCGGCCTCCATCCCCACGACGCCAGCCAAGGCGTCGACGGCATCGTCGGCCTGCTCGACGCCCCCGAGGTGAAGGCGGTGGGGGAGTGCGGGCTCGACTACCACTACGACCACTCGCCCCGCCACGTCCAGCGCGAGGCCTTCGCCGCCCAGGTGGCGCTGGCCCACGAGAAGGGCCTGGCCCTGGTCGTCCACACCCGGGAGGCGTGGGACGACACCTTCGCCATCCTCGCCGCCGAGGGGGTGCCCGAGCGCACCGTCTTCCACTGCTTCACCGGTGGGCCGGACGAGGCTCGCCGCGCCCTCGACACCGGCGCCTGGCTGTCGTTCAGCGGCATCGTCACCTTCAAGGGCGCCGACGACGTGCGCCAGGCGGCAGTCGTGGCCCCGCTCGACCGGGTGCTGGTCGAGACCGACGCCCCCTTCCTGACGCCCGTCCCTCACCGGGGGACGCCCAACTCGCCCGCCTTCGTACCGCTCGTCGGGGCCGCCGTGGCCCGGGCCCGCGGCGTCGAGGTGGCGGAGGTGGAGGCGGCCACCTGGGCGGCGTCGGACGCGGTCTTCGCCCTCCGCTGACGCCGGTGCCCGGAGAGCTCTTGCTCCGGCGCGCGGCCGCCACCTATGGTGCCCCGGTCCTGGCGCCACTCCCCTTCGTCGCACGCGGTCCCGAAGAGAGAGGCTGGGAAGGTCCTGGGGGCACCGAACCGTCCACGGCGGCCGTCGTGGCGCCCGCTCGCCGTTGGCCAGCAGCGCGGGCGGGCGTCGTGGTTCCCGCCGCCCAAGGGCACCTGCGCCCATCGGGTGATCCCGAAGGGCACGGTCGTCACCGTGGTGCGTGTCGACAACGGGGCGTCGACCACCTGCCTCGTCGCCGACCGCGGACCGGCGGACACCAGCCGGGTCATCGACCTGTCGCGGGACACGTTCGCCGAGCTGGCCGACACCGGGAGGGGAGTGCTGCAGGTCTTCGTCCGCTGGTGAGGGCGCGCTGACCCTCAGCCGGCGGGAGGTGCGCGAGCTGCTGGCCCGCCACGACCTGCACCCCAAGCGGGCCCTGGGGCAGCACTTCGTCGTCGACCCCAACACCGTGCGGCGGATCGCCCGCCTGGCCGGGGTGGGACCGGGGGACCGGGTCGTCGAGGTCGGCGCCGGCCTGGGCGCCCTCACCCTCGCCCTTGCCGAGACGGGCGCCTCGGTGACTGCGGTGGAGGTGGACCGCAAGCTGTTGCCGCTGCTGCGGGAGGTGGTCGAGCCCGCCGGCGTGCGGGTGGTGGAGGGCGACGCCCTGCGGCTGGACTGGGACGCGGTGCTCGGTGACGAGCGCTGGGTCCTGGTGGCCAACCTCCCCTACAACGTGGCCACGCCGTTGATCGCCGACCTCCTCGACGAGGTGCGAGCCATCGAGCGCATGCTGGTCATGGTCCAGCGCGAGGTGGCGGAGCGGCTGGCGGCCAGGCCCGGCGACGAGGCTTACGGCGCGGTGTCGGTGAAGGTGGCGTACTGGGCCACGGCCGCGGTCAGGGGGCGGGTGCCGCCCAGCGTCTTCCTGCCCCCGCCCAAGGTGGAGTCTGCCCTCGTCGACATCCGCCGACGGGCGGAGCCCGCCGTGGCCGACGTCGACCGGGAGTGGCTGTTCACCCTCGTGGGCACCGGCTTCGGGCAGCGCCGCAAGATGCTGCGGGGGTCGCTGGCGGGCGTGGTCGGGCGGGAGGAGTTCGCCTGCGCAGGCGTGCGTCCCGAGGCCCGGCCCGAGGAGCTGGACGTGGCGGCGTGGGGGAGACTGGCCCGGTGCACGACGCCCCCGCCAAGCTGACCCTGTCGCTCCGGGTCACCGGCGTGCGCCACGACGGCTACCACCTCCTCGACGCCGAGATGGTCACCCTGGAGTACGGCGACCGGCTCGAGTTCGGACCGGGCGACGGCCTGGAGGTCACCGGCCCCCGTGCGTGGGGCGTGCCGGTGAGCGACGCCAACCTGGTTCGGCGCGCGTTGGCCGCGGTGGGGCGTACCGCCCACGTCCGTCTGGAGAAGCACGTGCCCGCGGGGGCGGGGCTGGGCGGGGGCTCGGCCGACGCCGCCGCCGTGCTGCGGTGGGCGGGGAGCACCGACCTCGAGTTGGCCGCCCGCCTGGGCGCCGACGTCCCGTTCTGTGTGGTGGGCGGGCGCGCCCGGGTGACCGGCATCGGCGACGTCGTCGAACCGCTTCCGTTCGAGCCCCGGACGTTCACGCTGCTGTTGCCGCCCTTCGGCACGGTCACGCGGGGCGTGTACCGCGTATGGGACCACCTGGGCGGGCCGACGGCGACGGAGCCGGGAGGCAACGACTTGGAGACCGCCGTCCTGGCCATGGCGCCCGAGCTGGCGCGCTGGCGGGACGAGCTCGGCGAGGCCAGCGGGCACACGCCGCGACTGGCCGGCAGCGGGTCGGCCTGGTTCGTCGAGGGGGAGTTCCCGGGCGGCGGGCGGATCGTCACCCGCGCCCGGCCGGGGTTCGCCGACGAAGCGTGAGGGCGCCGGGCTCGGCTCTACTTGCCGGCCCGCCGCTGCCAGCGGGTGGCCTTCAGCATCTTCTTGTGCTTCTTCTTGCGCATCCGCTTGCGCCGCTTCTTGATCAGCGATCCCATGGGCGGGGGAGAGGGTAGCCCGTACTCAGGAGTACCGGCGGCGGTAGCCTCGAACTCGCAGGAATGTCCGAAGCTTCGCCGGCCGCGCTCGCCGCCAGAGGCGGCCTCCCGAAAAAATCGGGGGTGGTGTAATTGGCA
>DATACM010000212.1:0-2511 GCA_036259055.1 Acidimicrobiales bacterium
CAGCCCGCCCCAGTCGTAGCCTTCGACGCCGGGGTCCGACCGACGGGCGAGGAACCTCGTGCCGATGCCCTCGGCGACCGTGACCGCGTCGTCCTCGGAGGAAAGGCCGAGCATCGACGCTCCCGGCGACCCACCGACACCATGGATGCGCAGCTCCTGTGGCCGCTGGTCCACCGCTGCTTCGCCACTCCCTCGACTGTCCACGCCGTCCCCCCAAAGGGAGTCGCCCGCCCGAGGGCTTGATACGCACGATACCAGGGCGCCCCGACGCAGGCGGGGGGCCCACCCGCCATCAGTACTCCTCGCCGGGACGGTCGAGCGCGGCGTACCGCGGGCGCTTCAACTGACCTTAAGATGACCCCCCTTGTCTCAGGGGAGGTCGCCGTGTGCCGGATGAGGTGGCTCTTCGGTTTCGCTCTGCTCTTGTCCCTGGCGGCGGCCAGCCCTGCGGCCGCCCGACCCATCCGCACCGGTGACATCTCCGTCCCCGACGGCTACAAGATCGAAGCGGTGGTCGAGGGCCTCGACGCCCCGACCATGGTCGCGTTCGACGACCGGGGCCGGATCCTCGTCGCCGAGTCCGGTTACCTGGGCGGAGGCGACTCTCGGGTCACCCGGGTGGAGCCCGACGGCACCAAGACGGTGCTGGCGGAAGGAGCGGCGTTCGGGACAGAGCAGCCCGTGACGGCTGTCGCGTTCCACGACGGCAGGGTCTACGTCGTGCACGCCGGCACGGTCTCGACCATCGAGCCGGGGGGCCGGCTCCGGCCGGTCGTCACCGGCCTCCCCGGCCAGGGCGACCACCAGGCGAACCAGCTGGTGTTCGCCGACGGCTTCATGTACCTGAGCATCGGGACGGTGACCAACTCGGCGGTGGTCGGGCCCGACAACCAGCTGTTCGGCTGGCTCCCCCGGTCGGACCTGCGCCAGCTCCACGACGTGCCGTGCCGGGACGTCACCCTGACCGACCAGACCTTCGAGTCCGACAACGTCTTCGACGACGGGCCCAGCCGGGTGCGCACCAGCGCCTACTCGGCGTTCGGCACCACCCAGCCGCCGGGAGCGACGATCAGGGGCGACGTCCGGTGCAACGGCGCCGTGCTCCGGGCCCGCCCCGACGGTTCCAACCTCGAGATGGTCGCCTGGGGGCTGCGCAACCCCTACGGGCTGGAGATGGGCCCGGACGGGTCGCTGTACGTGACCGACCACGGGTTCGACGCCCGGGGCACCCGCCCGATCGAGAACGCCGCCGACTGCTTCTACCGCATCCAGCAGGGGGCGTGGTACGGCTGGCCCGACTTCGCCTGCGGCGTCCCCGTCACCGATCCCCGGTTCAAGCCCAAGGACAAGCCCCAACCCCAGTTCGTCATCGCCAACCACCCCGCCGGCCCCCGACCCCCGGCGGTGGCCGAGTTCGACCCCCACGCCGCCACCAACGGCTTCGCCTTCTCGCCCTCCAACCGTTGGGGGCCCCCGAGCACCGCCTACATCGCCCTCTTCGGCGACATGACCCCCGGCACCGGCACCGTGGCCAAGCCTCGGGGTGTCGAGGTCGTCAGGGTCGACATCAGGGACGGCCGGGTGTCGGACTTCATCCACAACAGGGTCTCCGGGCGTTCGTCCCAGCACAGCACCGGCGGGCTCGAGCATCCTTCCGACGTCACCTTCGGACCGGACGGCGCCATGTACATCACCGACTGGAGCGTCGCCCGGCCCAGCGACGAGGGGCTCAAGGTCGAACCCAAGTCGGGCGTGATCTGGAAGGTGACGGCGGACGGCGACGGCGAGGGGCTCCCGGGCGGGACGACGTTCTACTACGCGCTGGCGGGCACCGTCGTGCTCGCCGGCGCCACCGTCGCTGCCGGCGCCGGGCGGCAGCGCAGCCGCCGACTCCCCGAGGGGCTCCTGGCCGGCGCGGTGGCCGGACTGGTCACGGGGGCCTTCGCCATGGTCGTGGCCCCGCTCTTCCTCGACCTGCCGTGGTACTCGCCGCCCCGGGTGCTGGCCACCATGGTGATGGGCCGCTCGGCGTTGGCCAACATCCTCGAGTTCGAGCTGGTCTCGTTCGTGGTGGGGGTGCTGGTGCTCGTGGTGCTCACGGTGCTTCTCGGCGTTGTCTTCGCCGTCCTCGTGCGAGCGGGTCAGCGGGTGCGCATCGCCGTTGCCGGGTTGCTCTTCGGTCTCACCGGGTGGGCCCTGCTGCAGTACTTCGTGCTGCCGGTGCTCTTCCCGCTGGTCGTCGACAAGGGCTTCCCGCCCCGGTGGTACGCGGCCACCTTCGCCGTCTACGGCCTGGCGCTGGGCGCGCTGCTCGCCCTCGCCCCGGGGGCGGGACCCGCCGGCGCGCCGGCGAGGGCGGCTCCGGCGGCCCCGGCCGGGCCCTCGCCTACCGCTGCCCTCTCGCAGGAGGAGCGCATGGAGCGCTGGCGACGCGAGCGCGACCAGCGTCGCTGAGCCCTCACCCGCCCTCGTCGTCGGCGGCCTCCCGCCAGCGGCGGGCGCCGTCGCACG
>DATACM010000213.1:0-9423 GCA_036259055.1 Acidimicrobiales bacterium
GAGCCCGCCCACTACCGCAAAGCGGTCGGCTTCGGGCACCTCGACGTGCTGGGAGAGCCGGCCGGCTACGTCCGGGCCCCCGCCAACACGCCGTCCATGCTGGCGTGGCTGAACCGGACGTCCCGGGCGGTCACCGTCCCCCCCGACCTGCACGGCTGCCACGCGTTCCGCGTTCCGCTGGGAGGGCGCTGCCCGCGGCTGCCCCCGAGCGTCGTCGACCGGCCGCTGTCCGCCGACCAGGAGGTCACCTACGTCGGCACCTATCCCCCGTTCGTCTACGCCGTGCCGTCCGTCCCCATGAGGGTCGCCGAGGCGGTGGGGGCGAGGACGGAGGTCGTCCTCATCGTCGGCCGGGGAGCGGTGGCGGTTCTGTGCCTGGCCCTGGTGGTCGCCGCCGGCTTCCTCCTGGCGGGGGACGGGCGGGGCCTGGCAACTCTGGTCGGCCTCGCCCTCGCCCTCTCGCCCATGGTGCTGTTCCTCATGGCCGAGCTGGCGGCCAGCGGCCCCGAGGTGGCGGCGTGCCTCTGCCTCCTGGCCGCCGCCCTGTCGCTGACCCGGGGGCCCGACGGCGACGACGGCGGCCGGACCGCCAGGGTGACCCCGCCGGCGGTCGCCTGGGTCGCCCTCGCAGCCGGCGCGGTGGTCTTGACGACGAGCCGGTCGGTGGGGCCGGTGTGGCTCGTCGTCCTGCTGGGCGTCGTGGTCCTCCTCAGGGGCCGCCGGCTGGTCGTGACGGTGGCGCGGGCGCACCGGCGGGCCACCAAGGTCACGGCCGTCCTGGCCGCTGGGGGCGCGGCTGCGACGGTGGCCTGGAGGGTGGTCGTCGAGCCCAAGCCCCCGCTGCGCGCGTCCACCGTGGTGAGCGGGATCTGGCCCGGCCTCCGCCAGGTCCCCGACGTGCTGGCGCACGGCGTCGGCTCGTTCGGGTGGTTCGACGTGGACCTGCCGTGGCCCCTCTACGCGGTCTGGGCGGTGCTCGTCGTCGGGCTGGTCCTGCTGGCCCTGCTCGTCGGTTCCACCCGGGAGCGGAGGGTGCTCGCCGGCCTCCTGGCCCTGGAGGTGGTGGGAGCGGTCGTCTTCTACGCGGCGGTGATCCGGCCCACCTCGGTCGACTTCAAGATGCAGGGTCGCTACGTCCTGCCCCTGCTGGTGACGCTGCCGCTCGTCGCCGGGGAGATCGTCGGCGGCCGTCCAGAGCGGGTGAGGGCGGTCCTGCGGAGCGGCACCTCCCGGGTGTTCGCCGTGGCCATGGCGGTCGCCGCCGCGGTGCACGGCCTGGCCTGGGCCGCCAACGCCCGCTACTACCAGCGCAGCGCCGTCTTCGGCAGGGAGTACCCCGCCCGGTGGGAGCCCTGGGGTGGGTGGCCGCTCTGGGGGGTGGTGGCCGGGTGCGCGGTCGTCCTGGCGTGGCTGGGCGTCCTGTCGGACCAGCGAGCCGAACGGCCAGTGGACGGCTGACGTCCGGTGCCCAAGGCCGAGCTCAGAGCGACGGCGAGGTGGTCCGTCGCTCGGTGTCGAGCAGGTTCACCAGCTCCCCGGGCGCCAGGCGGCCGTCGGCGTCGACGGTGAACCAGCGGCCGGCCAGGTTCTCGATCACCGCCGACCGCTCGGTGCCGCTGACCTGCTCGGCGGCGCGGATCACGCCGCCGTGGGTGACGACCAGGACGGTGTCGCCCAGGTCGGGCCGCCTCGCCGCCCGGCCGAGCGCCCCGACGACCCTCGTGACGAAGTGGGCCCTGGTCTCCCCGCCCGGCGTGGCCAGGAGTCGCCCCTCCCGCCACGACGCCAGCTGGTCCGGCCAACCCCTCTCGATCTCGGGGCGGGTGAGGCCCTCCCAGTCGCCCACGTCGTACTCCCGGAGGTCGCGGTCGACCAGAGGGGCGCCCAGGTCGAGGGCGGCGGCCAGGATCTCCGCCGTGTCCCGCGCCCGTGCCAGGTCAGAGGAGACGACGCCGGTGATGTCCAGGTGGTGGAGGTCGCCGGCGGCGTCCTCGGCTTGCTCCCGGCCGAGCTCCGACAGCGGCGGGTCCGACCATCCCTGCCAGCGGCCCTCGGCGTTCCACGTGGACTGGCCGTGGCGGACCAGGAGGAGGCTGCTGGGCATTGTGGGGGTTCTACCAGCACGGGGGGCGACCGGAACATTTCGTCCCCGGGTCGGCGTATCATTGGGGGACCGCTCGAACTTTCTCTAGGAGACGCGCGCGTGCCCGGGACTGTGGTCGTGGGGACCCAGTGGGGCGACGAGGGCAAGGGCAAGGTCACCGACCTCCTCGCCCGGGAGATGCAGGTCGTGGTCCGCTACCAGGGCGGGCACAACGCCGGGCACACCCTCGTCGTCGGCGGCGAGTCGTTCGCCCTCCAGCTGGTACCCAGCGGGGTGCTCTACCCGTGGGTGACGCCGGTGATCGGCAACGGGGTCGTCGTCGACCCCGCCGTGCTCGTCCAGGAGGTCGACGCCCTCCAGGCACGGGGCGTGGACTGCAGCCGGGTCCGGGTCTCGGGCAACGCCCACCTGATCATGCCCTACCACCACGAGCTCGACCGCCTGACCGAGCGATACCTCGGCAAGAACAGCCTGGGCACGACCAAGCGGGGCATCGGCCCGGCGTACGCCGACAAGGCGGCCCGCGTCGGCCTGCGGGTGCAGGACCTCCTCGACGCCAAGATCTTCAGGGAGAAGCTCGAGGTGGCCCTGAAGGAGAAGAACCAGATCCTGGCCAAGGTCTACAACCGCCTCGGGCTGTCGGCCGACGACATCTGCGACATCTACCTGGGGGAGCTGGCGCCCCGGCTCGAGCCGATGATCACCGACACCGTCGGGCTCGTCCACGACGCCCTGGAGGCGGGCGACAACGTGCTCTTCGAGGGCGCCCAAGCCACGTTCCTCGATCTCGACCAGGGCACCTATCCGTTCGTGACCTCGTCCAACCCGGTGGCCGGCGGCGCCTGCATCGGGGCGGGCGTGGGCCCCCGCGATCTCACCCGGATCGTCGGCATCGGCAAGGCCTACGTCACCCGCGTCGGCTCCGGGCCGTTCCCCACCGAGCTCCACGACGAGCGGGGGGACGAGCTGGTCGAGCGGGGCCGCGAGTTCGGCACGGTCACCGGCCGCCGGCGCCGCACGGGATGGTTCGACGCCGTCCTGCTCCGCCAGGCGGCCCGCCTCAACTCCCTCACCGAGGTGGCGCTCACCAAGCTCGACGTCCTCGACACCTTCGACACGCTCAAGGTGTGCGTGGCCTACGAGGCCGACGGCGAGCGCTACGACCACGTCCCCTACCACCAGTCGGTGTTCCACAAGGTGACGCCGGTCTACGAGGAGCTACCGGGCTGGAAGACCGACCTCACCGGGGTGAGGTCGCCCGACGACCTTCCGACCGAGGCGGTGGACTACATCGGGTTCCTGTCGCAGCAGGGAGGCGTCCACGTTCGGCTGGTGGGCGTCGGGCCGGGCCGCGACCAGTTCGTCGACTTCGGGCCCGCTCCGGGGCAGGAGGCCGCCCCTGAGGAGGAGCACGAGGACGCCTGGTGGGAGGAGGACGAAACCGCCTCCGGTTGGCTCGTCTTGTGATGCGGGTCTGCGTCGTCGGCAGCGGGGGTCGCGAGCACGCCCTCCGCGAGGCGCTGAGCCGGACGGCCGGCGTGGTGGTGACGCCGGGCAACCCCGGCATCCCCGGCTCGGTCGCCGCACCTCCGGAGGAGATCGAGGCCGACCTGTACGTGATCGGTCCCGAGGCGCCGCTGGTGGCGGGGCTGGCCGACCGCCTGCGGGCTCGGGGGACGCTCGTCCTGGGCCCGGGGGCGGACGGTGCCCGCCTGGAGGGGTCCAAGGCGTGGATGAAGGAGGTGCTGGTCGAGGCGGGCGTCCCGACCGCCCGCCACGCCGTGTTCACCGAGGCCGAGCCGGCGGCCGCCTTCCTCCGCACGCTCGGCCCTCCCTACGTCGTGAAGACGGACGGGCTGGCGGGGGGCAAGGGCGTGCTGGTCACCGAGTCGCTGGACGAGGCCGTCGCCGACGCCGCCGAGAAGCTGGCCGGCCGCTCGTTCGGCGACGCCGGCCGCCGAGTCGTGATCGAGGAGGGGCTCTCGGGCCCCGAGCTCTCGGTGCTCTGCGTGTGCGACGGCACCCGGGCCGTCGCCCTCGCCCCGGCCCAGGACTTCAAGCGCCTGGGCGACGGGGACACGGGGCCCAACACCGGCGGCATGGGCGCCTACTCGCCGGTGCCGGCCGCCGGCCCCGAGGTGGTGGCAGAGGTGGTGGAGCGCGCCGTGCACCCGACGCTCGCCGCCCTTCGGGCGAGGGGCATCGACTACCGGGGCGTCCTCTACGCCGGGCTCATGCTGACCGCCGAAGGGCCCAAGGTGCTCGAGTACAACGTCCGCTTCGGGGACCCCGAGGCCCAGGTCGTCCTCCCCCGGTTCACCGGCGACCTGGCCACCCTGCTGGCCGAGGCCGCCGCCGGCCGCCTGCGCTCGGACCCCGCCTTCTCCGACGACGCGGCGGTGACGGTGGTGGCCGCATGCGAGGGCTACCCCTCCGCCCCCCGCACCGGCGACGTGATCGAGGGCGTGGACGAGGTGGCCGCCCTCTCCGACGCCACCGTCTTCTACGCCGGCGTGGCGCGGGGACCGGACGGGAGGCTCCGCACGGCCGGCGGCCGGGTTCTGGCGGTGACGGCGGTGGGCAGGAGTCTGGCCGACTCCCGGGAACGGGCCTACCGGGCCATCGACCACCTGAGCTGGCCGGGGATGCAGTATCGACGTGACATCGCCGCGACGGCGGTCGAGGAGGAGATGGTGTGAGGCAGGAGCGATGAAGGTCGCGGTGCTGATGGGATCGCCCCGGGACAGGGACAAGATGGCCCCGGCGGCTGCAACCCTCGCCGAGCTCGGCGTGGAGGTCGAGGAGCTCGTGCTGTCGGCCCACCGCACGCCCGACCAGGTCGCTTCCTTCGCCCGTGACGCCCGTGCCGACGGCTACGCGGCGCTGATCTGCGGGGCGGGGATGGCCGCCCATCTCGCCGGGGCGGTGGCGGCCAACACCACCCTGCCGGTCGTCGGCGTCCCCCTGTCGGGCAGCGCCTTGAACGGCGTCGACGCCCTCTACGCCACCGTGCAGATGCCCTCGGGGATCCCAGTCGCCACGGTCGCCATCGACGGGGCGGCCAACGCCGCCCTGCTCGTGGCCCAGATGCTCGCCATCACCGACGCCGACCTGGCGGCCAAGCTCGACGCCCGCCGCCAGGCGGCGGCCGAGGCGGTGGGACGGACGAAGTGATCCCCCGCTACTCGCTGCCCGAGATGGCCGGGCTCTGGACGGACGAGGCCCGTCTGGGCCTGTGGCTCGACGTGGAGGTGCTGGCCACCGAGGCGTGGGCGTCGCTCGGCGTCGTCCCCGAGGAGGACGCCAAGGCGGTGCGGGAACGGGCGCCCGCCGTCACCCCCGAATTCGTGGCCGCGGTGGCCGAGCGCGAGGCGGTCACCGACCACGACGTGGCCGCCTTCGTCGACGTCGTCCAGGACGCCATCGGGTCGCCGGCGGGCAAGTGGGTCCACTACGGGCTCACCTCCAGCGACGTGGTGGACACCGCCCTGTGCGCGACCCTCACCCGCGCCGCCGACGTGCTCCTGCGGGCCAGCGGCGAGCTGGTGGCGGCGCTCAAGGCCCGGGCCCTCGAGCACCGTGACACCGCCATGGCCGGGCGCACCCACGGGATGCACGCCGAGCCCACCACCCTCGGCGTGAAGCTGGCCCACTGGTGCCTGCAGGCCGACCGCGACCGCGCCCGTCTGGCCGCGGCCCGCCAGGCGGTGGCGGTGGGCAAGCTGTCGGGGGCGGTCGGCACCTACTCGAACGTCGACCCGGCCGTCGAGCGCCACGTCTGCGAGGCCCTGGGCCTGCGCCCGGTCCCCGCCACCCAGGTCATCTCCCGCGACCGCCACGCCGAATACCTCTGGGCCACCGCCGCGGCGGGCGCGTCCGTCGAGACCTTCGCCACCGAGATCCGCCACCTCCAGCGCACCGAGGTGGGGGAGGTGGAGGAGCCGTTCCGGGCGGGGCAGAAGGGCAGCTCGGCCATGCCCCACAAGCGCAACCCCATCACCTGTGAGCGCCTGGCCGGCCTGGCCCGGGTCCTGCGGGCCAACCTGGGCGCCGGGCTGGAGGACGTCGCCCTCTGGCACGAGCGCGACATCTCGCACTCGTCGGTGGAGCGGGTCGTCCTCCCGGACTCCTCGCTCCTCGCCCACTACGTCCTCGTCCGCATGCGCAAGGTGGTCGAGGGGATGGTCGTGCACCCCGACCGCATGCTCGAGAACCTCGACCGCTCCCACGGGCTGGTCTTCAGCCAGCCGGTGCTCCTCGCCCTCGTCGCTGCCGGCCTCACCCGCGACACCGCCTACCGGATCGTGCAGGAGGCGGCGGCCACCGCCTGGACCGAGCGTCGCCCGTTCCGCTCGGTGCTCGAGTCGGACACGAGGGTGCCGCTCACCGCCGGCCAGCTGGACGAGGCGTTCAGCCTGCAGCGCGCCCTGCGCAACGCCGGCGCCGTCTTCGACGCTTTGGAGGGGGTCGACCCATGACGCTGCCCAAGCTGCACTCCGGGAAGGTCCGCGACGTCTACGACGCCGGCGACGGGCTGCTCCTGATGGTGACGTCCGACCGCATCTCGGCCTTCGACGTGGTCATGGCCGAGCCCATCGAGGACAAGGGCAAGGTGCTCACCGGGGTCACCGTCCACTGGCTGGAGCAGGTGGCCGACCTGGTGCCCGGCCACCTGGTCTCCACCGACCCCGCCGACTTCCCGCCCGGCGCCGAGGACCTGGGCGACCTGTCCGCCCGCACCATGCTCGTGCGCCGGGCGGACATGCTGCCGGTCGAGTGCATCGTGCGGGGGTACCTCGCAGGCTCGGGGTGGAAGGAGTACACCGCCTCACAGACGGTCTGCGGCATCCCCCTCCCTGCCGGCCTCCGCCAGTCCGACCGCCTCCCCGAGCCCATCTTCACCCCCTCCACCAAGGCCACCGACGGGCACGACGAGAACATCACCTTCGAGGAGGCCGCCGAGCTGGTGGGCCGGGAGATCCTCGAGCAGGCACGCGACATCTCGCTGGCGGTCTACACCCGAGCCGCCGAGTGGTCGGCCGACCGGGGCATCATCGTCGCCGACACCAAGTTCGAGCTGGGCTTCGTCGACGGGGTGCTGACCCTGTGCGACGAGGTGCTCACCCCTGACTCGTCGCGGTTCTGGGACGTCGAGACCTACGAGCCCGGGACCTCGCCGCCCTCCTTCGACAAGCAGCCGCTGCGGGACTGGCTGGAGGAGAGCGGCTGGGACAAGAAGCCGCCCCCGCCTTCGCTGCCGGCCGAGATCGTGCAGACGACGCGCGACCGCTACATCGCCGCCTTCGAGCGGGTCACCGGCAAGCCGTTCGACGAGTGGGCGCGCCAGTGAGATACCCGGTGCTGGTGGAGGTGCGGCTGCGGCCCGACGTGGCCGATCCCCAGGGTGCCACCATCGAGCGGGCCCTCCCCGCCCTCGGCTTCACCGGCATCGACGGGGTACGGGTGGGCAAGGCCATCCGCCTCACCGTCGAGGCGGTCGACGAGGCCTCGGCCCGGTCGGAGGTCGAGGAGCTGTGCCGGCGCTTCCTCGCCAACCCGGTGATCGAGGACGTGGAGATCAAGGTCGGGTGACCACCGTCGGCGTCGTCCTGTTTCCCGGGTCCAACTGCGAGCACGACGTCGTGGAGGCGGTCTCCGCCCTCGGTGCGGACGCACGGATCCTCTGGCACGGCGACAATCGGTTGGGTGACGTGGATGCTGTGATCGTCCCCGGAGGCTTCGCCCACGGCGACTATCTGCGTCCCGGGGCCATCGCCCGCTTCTCGCCGATCATGACCGCTTTGTCCGAGTTCGCGGCTATGGGGGGACCGGTTGTCGGCATCTGCAACGGGTTCCAGGTGCTCACGGAGGCGGGCTTGCTGCCCGGCGCACTCCAGAAGAACAGAGGTCTTCGGTTCCTGTGCACGACGGTTGAAGTGTGCGTTGAAACGACTGAATCGCCGTTGACGAGCCTGGCCTCCCCCGGAGCGGTCCTCCGCCTCCCGATCAACCACTTCGAGGGCAATTACACCTGCGACGCTGCCACCCTCGACCAATTGCGGGCGGACGACCGGGTGGTGCTGCGGTATCTCGCCAACCCCAACGGCTCGGCCGACGATATCGCCGCGGTGTGCTCGGCCGGTCGCAACGTCGTCGGCCTCATGCCCCACCCCGAGCGCGCCTCTGACCCGCTCTGCGGGTCGGAGGACGGCAGGGTGCTGTTGCAATCGCTGTTGGAAACGGCGCGCCGGTCGGCGGCAGTGACCGCCGGCCGTTGACGCGGCCGAGGGCCGCGGGAGTTCAGTCGCCCCGGCGGATGCCGGCGCGGCGGAGGACGCGCGCTCGTACTCGCGCCACTCGCGGGCGATCTCGTGCGAGAGCGTCACCGACAGCCCGGGGCGCTCGCGCAGGAGGATCTCCCGCACGCGCAGCTCGTGCTCGGGGTTGACGTAGGAGTGCAGGAGGCAGACCGCGACCGCCTCGATCCCCTCCGCCGCGATGCGCTCGAGGACCGGCGCCAGGCTGTCCTCGTCCAGCGGCGTGTCGACCGAGCCGTCCCAGCGCAGCCGCTCGACGACCTCGAGGACGTCGCGGCGCGGCACCAGGCGCTCCGGCTTGCGGTACTGGAGCGCGTAGAGCTCCTTGCGGTCGTGGCGGGCGATCGAGTAGGCGTCGCGGACGCCGGCGGTCATCAGCAGCAGCACCCGCGTGCCCTTGCGCTCCAGGAAGGCGTTCAGGCCCACGGTGGTGCCGTGGACGATGAAGCCGATCTCGGCCGGGGCCGGGACGAACTGCCGCAGGCCGGTCAGGACGCCCTCGGCCGGGTCGGCCGGCGTCGAGGACACCTTGCCGGACGACGTCTGCCCCGCATCCTGGTCGATGACCACGAAGTCGGTGAACGTGCCGCCGATGTCCATCGAGACGCGGTAGCTCATGCCCGGCGCCTCCTCGCCCAGGCGTCGAGCGAGACGGCCAGCACGAGGATCGCCCCCTTGAGCACGCTCTGGTACTCGGGGCGCAGGTTGAGCAGGTTGAACCCGTTGCCGATCATCTGCAGGAAGAACGCGCCGAACACCGCCCGCCAGATCGCGCCCTCGCCGCCGAGGATCGACACGCCGCCGAGCACGACTGCCGTGATCGCGTCGAACGTGTTCCCCGTGTTGTCCATGTTCGCCTGCGCGGTGCCGACCTCGGAGGCGAGGATCACGCCCGCGATGCCGCCCGACAGCCCGGACAGCGCGAACGTCGCGGTTCGCACGGTGCCAACCCGGACGCCGGACAGGCGCGCCGCCTCGGCTTTGCCGCCCACGGCGTACTCG